>CAZPIB010000001.1:0-5457 GCA_964586815.1 uncultured Candidatus Peribacteria bacterium
TTAAACTAAAAAAGTATATAAAAAAAAACAATATTTTCAAATTTTTTATATTATTAGTGAATGAAAAAAATACGACCTGTAAGAAGTGCCCTTGGGGGTATAAAACATTAATTTAATTATTGATAATAAGAACACCTTGATTTATATCTAAAAATCGAATCAAAGTCAAATTGTTCACTGGCTTTCATTATTGTTACTATTTTTTCTTAGTGAAGCATATCAAAATAATCCTTTTCATTTTCAAATTCTTGCATTTGCTTGAATATATCATCATTCATATACTCATCTTTGCATTGTTCAAGAATTAATTCAAATAGATTGTGTATTTCAATAAGCAATACTTAAATTAACCCATTTAGTATCTATTCAAGTATATAGTTGAGCATCTATACTAGTTTTCCCTTTTCAGACTACATTCAATTTTCCACTCATTTTTCATCAAACAAAAAGAGGATTATTATTAAAGCTTTTACTTATATCAATTTCTCCGGAAATAAATCCTCAAACTCTTGTTTTTTCGTAGGGGGCTAAAACTTGAGGAGGATGATTCAGAAATTCTTTTCATATTACAGAATTATGAAAAGAATTTTGAATTCACTCACCTCAGAAGTTTCAAATAGCTTGAATTCATACTCATTTTTTTGCAGTAACACTTATTCATAATCAAGTATCTTTAAGTAAACTAATTCCTTCTTCTCACATTTCAAGCTCAATACTATCAACTCGACTTCATGCTCTATTTAAGTCACGTTTTCAAATTCTACCATCTTTTCATAAATAGTCTGGATTATCAGTATACGAATCAAGCTTTCATTTTATAAAGTAGTCTTTATTGTTTTTACTAAATTTAGTTTCTACTCCAACTCAAAAAGTATGTCCATCATCTTTTCACTCAGAAGTAAATAAATTATCATTTGATGTCCATACTTTTACTTGCTCTAATTTAGTTTGTTGTTCATTAAAAACATTTTTAACTCAATTTTTGGTTTCTATTTTTAACTCAGTTTTTTTAATATTCCCTTGTTGAGCCAAAGAGATTTTTTCATTAACTTGTTGTAGCTTCAAATTTAATGAATTGTTTTTATATTTCAAATTTCACTGAGATATAAGTGATGATTTTTGAGCAAAAAGCTCTTGCAGCTGAATATTATTTCACAATTCTGGAATACCTGTTTCTTTAAAAGATTTTTTCTCTTTTAATTTACGACTATCAATTGGAGTACTTATATACTCTCACTTTTCAAAATTTGCTTCCATAGATTTATTTTATTTTTTATTATAAAATAAGTTTATCATGTTTTAAATAAATAAGCAAATAAATGGTATAAATTATTTGAAAAATGGGGGGCATTAGATTAATAAACTAAAAAAAGTTGATATAAATTATTTTTATGATAGACTTAAATTAAATAAGAAAAATAGTGTAATTAATAATTAAATAAAAATAATATGAAAAAAATCTCATTAGGAATATTAATAGGAGTTGGTGTTTTGATTTTAGTAGTTGTATTGCTTGGAATGTTTAAATTTAATTTTTTATCTAGTCTAGATGGATTTGATGTTGATGGAAATCCTATAGTTATTTGTACAGATGATGCAAAAGGTTGTCCTGATGGAACTAGTGTTGGTAGAACTGGCCAAAATTGTGAATTTGAAAAATGTCCAGGAAATACACTAAAAAAAGATTTAGCCTCTATGATGGAAGATTTACTTTCTAGTGAAACCTCTAAAGCAAGAGATTCAGTTAGAATAAATGACTTAAAATCATTACAAGCTATGATAGAACAATCATATAATAATAATGCAAAATACCCTACTAAAGAAAATTTTCAAGAAACAATACTGGCTTTTTGATTTAAAATACCAAAAGATCCTTCATGAAATATAGAAATAAATGGATGTAGGTTTTGATACATATATGAAGTATGACCTAATAAATATGGAATGAGTAATCAAATTTATAGATTATCAGCATGTTTAGAAAATACTAAAATAGCAACTAGAGATTGAGGAATAGATAATAAAAGATTTGAAATATGAAGATGAATATGAGTAAATAAAAATGAATATACTGAGAGATTTTATATAAACTGACATACAAATTGGATTAAAAAGTAAATTTTAAAATAAGAAAACTAAATATTAGTAAACTAATATTTAGTTTTCTTTTCTAAAACCACATCAGTTTTTTAAGGAACATTAAAATATGTATTTTATCTGCTATCACAAAAATAAAAAAAAATTTGCTTTTCTATTTTTTTATATATAATTACAAAGCTTTTTGAAAACATATTTCGAAAGTTTACTGAAGAGGTTAAGTTAAACTAGCTGTTAATTGTAACAGAAAAAGTTTAACCTCTAACTTTAATTTTATAATCATTTTTTGACAATGGCTTGAATTTTGGCTAGAAAGTTGGAGATGACTAGAATTGTAAAAGGAGATAGATTTATCCCTGTTACTTTACTAGAAATACCAACTATTAAGGTTGTTTGATATAAAACAATTGAAAAAGATGGATATGAGGCTGTAATAATAGGTATCCTATGAAAAAAAGCTGAATGAAATCTAAAAGAAGGTAAAACTACTTTAAGTAAAAATGATTTTTCTACTATTAGGGAATTTCCTATAAATGATAAAGAAAAAGAAAAATTTAAAGTTGGTGAAGAGATTACATTAGATATTCTTGATTGAGTTGAAACTGTTAATCTATTTAGTAAATCAAAATGAAAATGATTTACTTGAGCTATGAAAAAACATAATTTTCATGGAGGACCTGGTGGACATGGTTCAAAATTCCATAGAGCCTTAGGTTCTATTGGTAATAGAAAACCTACTAAAGTTCATAAAGGTAAAAAAATGCATGGTCATCATGGTGATATTGTAGTGCATATTAAAAAGGTACCTGTAGAGTTAATAAATAAAAATATTAAAGTTATAGGTGTTAGAGGAGCAGTTCCTGGAGCTAGAAACTCACTTGTAAATATCATTTTTTAATTATTAAGATTTCTCACAAATGGAAATTAAAATGTATACACAAAATGGTAAACAAAAAGGAACTATAGAACTAAATGAATCTGTATTTGGTTTAGAATCAAATGAAAATATTGTTCATAGAGCTTTGGTTTACCAACTAGCAAATGCTAGAATAAATGTTGCTCATACTAAAACTAGAGGGGAAAGAAGAGGATCTACTAGAAAAATCTACAGACAAAAAGGTACTGGTAGAGCTAGAATGGGTTCGAATAGATCTCCTATTAGAAAAAAAGGTTGAGTTGCATTTGGTCCAAGAAATAATAGAAACTTTACACTTTCTATGAATAAAAAAGAAAGAAGATTAGCAATTAATATTTTACTTTCAGATAAAGTTAGAAATGAAAAATTAATTGTATTAGATAAATTATCTTTAAAAGAAATTAAAACTAAAGAAATGGATGTTATTATGAGAGGATTACCTCATGATAAAAAAATTCTTTTAGCTTTAAGAGAAAAAGATGAAGTAATAATGAAATCTTCAAGCAATTTACCATATGTAAAAAATCTATTACTTGCATATTTAAATGTAAAAGATTTACTTAAATATGATACTCTAGTTATTTTAAAAGATTCTATAGAAGAATTAAATTCTAGAGCTAAATAGTTATTAATTTAAAAACAATGAAACTATATAGATTAATTAAAAAACCTATTGTTACTGAAAAAACTTCAAATCTTGAATTGACTAATAGTACTTATGTATTTACAGTTGATAAAAGAGCAACTAAAATTGATATCAAAAAAGCTATTTTTGAATTATATGGAGTTGAAGTTTCTAATGTTAATATGTTAATCACAAGAGAAAAGTTTAAAAATGGTAAGAAATGACCTCAATTGAGAAAAAGATCTACTAAAAAAGCTTATGTGAAATTAAGAAATAGGGAAGATAAAATAGATTTTTCTATTTTAAAATAATTTAATTCTTTAATTAGAAAGACTGTGGGAATTAAAAAATTTAAACCTACTACTCCTGGTAGAAGATGAATGACAGTTGTTACTTATGAGGAGTTAACTACTACAAAACCTTATAAACCACTTACTATTAAATTAAAAAAACATTCAGGTAGAAATAATACTTGAAGAATTACAGTAAGACATCAATGAGGTGGTCATGCTCAAAAATATAGATTAATTGATTTTTTTGGAACTGATAAATTATGAATTCCAGCAAAAATTGAAACTGTAGAATATGACCCTTATAGAACAGCATTTATTTCACTTATCTGTTATAAAGATTGAGAAAGAAGATATGTTCTTGCTCATACTGAAATGAAAGTTGGTGATATTGTATTAACTGATAAAAAAACAGAACTTATTTCTGGGAATAGAATGTTAATTTCAAATATTCCTACTGGATTGAAAGTTTATAATGTTGAATTAATTGTTGGACAATGAGCAAGTGCAGTTAGAACAGCTTGAGCTACAGCAACTATTATTTCTCAAGAAGGTGAATATACTCAAGTTAAATTACCTTCTGGTGAAGTTAGATTAATTAACAAAAAATGTTATGCTACTTTAGGTCAAGTATCAAATCCAGATCATAATCAAGTTGTTATTTGAAAAGCTTGAAGATCTAGATGGATGTGAAAAAGACCAACTGTACTTGGTAAATCAATGAATCCTGTTGATCATCCACATGGTGGTTGAGAATGACATTCTCCAATTGGTATGAAAGCACCAAAAACTCCATGGGGTATGCCTGCACTCGGTTACAAAACTAGAAAAAGAAAGAAAACTACAAATAGATGGATTTTGAAAACTAGAAAAGGTAAATTAATGGTGTAAAAATATATTTTATATTTTATATAAATAAAAATGGCTAGAAGTTTAAAAAAATGACCTAATATTGATGAAAGACTTGTAAAAAAAGTTTCAGCAATGAATGAATCTGGTAAAAAAACAGTAATTAAAACCTGGTCAAGATCATGTACTGTAATACCTGAATTTGTTGGACATACATTTGGTGTTCATAATGGTAAAAAACATACTCCAGTATTTGTTACTGAAGAAATGGTTTGACATAAATTATGAGAATTCTCTATGACTAGAACATTTAAAGGTCATTCAGGAAATAAATAATATTTAATAATAAATAGTATGAAAGCTTACGGGAAAAACATAAGGATTTCTCCTAAAAAATTAAGAGTAGTTGCATCTATTATTAGATGAATGAAAGTTGAAGAAGCATTAAGTTTTTTGAAATTTGCCCCTAAAAAAGGTGCAAATATCTTATATAAAATTGTATATTCAGCTGTAGCAAATGCTCAAAATAATGATGGACAAAAAAAAGAAACTCTTTTTATTGATATGATTTCAATAAATAAATGAATTGTTTATAAGAGATGAAATCCTGTTTCTAGATGAAGAATGCATCCAATTTTGAAAAGAACTTCTAATATTACTTTAGAACTTCAAGTTAAATA
>CAZPIB010000001.1:5557-29703 GCA_964586815.1 uncultured Candidatus Peribacteria bacterium
TGCATCCAATTTTGAAAAGAACTTCTAATATTACTTTAGAACTTCAAGTTAAATAATAGATAAATAATTAAAATATTTATTTTACCCATTATTTAATAAAATAATTTAAATTTATAACATATATTTAATATGTGACATAAAGTAAGTCCAATTTCTTTTAGAATTCCATATATTAAAACTTGGAAATCTGCTTGGTTTGCTAGTAAGGCTGACTATAAGACTGAATTGTCTTTAGATCTAACTATTAGACAAATTCTTGATAAAGAATTAACATGAATTCCTGTATGAGATACTTTAATTAGTATTGAACAAGATATAATACAAGTTGATATTTATACAATAAAAGCTTCACTTATTCTTGGTAAAACAGGAGAAAATCTTGAAAAAATTGTTGCTTTATTATCTAAAAAAACTGGTAAAAAAGTTTCTGTTGATATTAAAGAAATAAAAAATCCTGCTATTAATGCAAAAATTGTTTGATTTGATGTTAAAATTCAAATTGAAAAAAGAATGCCTTATAAAAGAGCAATAAAACAAGCTATACAAAAAGCAATGGAGAAATGAGCAAAATGAATCAAAATTAAAATCTGATGAAGACTTAATGGAGCTGAAATTGCAAGAAAAGAAACTTTCAAAGAGGGTAATATACCAACACAAACTATTAGAGCTGACATTGATTATACTACTGTTAGAGCTGAAACAGTTTATGGTACTCTTTGATTAAAAATTTGGATATATAAAGGTGATATTTACAAAAAAAGTAAATAAGACTTGACTAAATTAATAAAATTATATACTAATTGTACTTAAAATGTTACAACCTAAGAAAACAAAGTATAGAAAAACCTTTAGAGGTAGACTTAAATGAAAGGCTATTAAAGGTTCTACTATTGCATTTGGTAATTATGCTATGAAAGCTACTACTAGATGATATATAACTTCTAGACAAATAGAATCTGCTAGAAGAGCTATGGTTAGATACATCAAAAGATGAGGTAAAATTTGGATAAGAATTTTTCCTGATAAAGCATATACAAGTAAACCTTTAGAGGTACCTATGGGTTGAGGTAAATGATCACTTGATGGATATAGAGCTCCTGTAAAACCTGGTAGAATTATGTTTGAGATAACATGAGTTACACCAGAAGTTGCAAAGGAGGCTTTTAGACTAGCATCATATAAACTGCCTGTCAAAACTAAAATATTAGTTGATTAAAATAAACTATGAAAGAATTAAAATTAAAAGAAAAAGCAGATCTAAGAAAATTAGATGCTAAATCTTTAAAAGATGAGTTAACTTCAAAATCTAAAAAATTATATGAACTAACTATGAAAAAAAGTTTAGGTGAATTAAAGCAAACTCACTTAATCAAAATTCTTAGAAGATATATTGCTACAGTACACACTATAGCAATGGAAAATAATTATAATATTGGTTAATTTGTCTTAGTATTAAATAATTAATAAATTATGAGAACTATTAAAGGTGTTGTTGTTAGCAACAAAATGGATAAAACTATTATAATATCAGTTGATAGCTATAAAAGTGATCCAAAATATAAAAAAAGATATAAGGTAACTAAAAGATTCCATGCTCATGATGAGACTAATTCAGTACAAGAATGAGATTTGGTTACTATAAAAGAATCAAGACCATTATCTAAATTAAAAAGATGGACTTTGGTTACTGACTAAAATAATTTAATTTCTTAAGGTTAATCTTTATGATACAAACTGAATCAAGATTATTTGTTACTGATAACTCATGAGCTAAAGAAGTATTATGTATAAAAGTTTTATGAGGTTCTCATAGAAGATATGCTTCTGTAGGTGATGTAATTGTATGTACAGTAAAAAAAGCTGATCCAAATGGTCAGATTAAAAAGAAAAAAGTTGTTAAAGCAGTAGTTGTTAGAACAACAAAAGAGATAGGAAGAAAAGACTGAAGTTATATTAGATTTGATGATAATGCTTGTGTAATTATTGATGATAATTGAAATCCAAAATGAACTAGAATATTTGGTCCTGTTGCTAGAGAGTTAAGAGCAAAAGGTTATCAAAAAATTGTTAGTTTGGCTCCTGAAGTATTATAACTTAATGCTTTTGAAAATAATTAATATTTAATTTATACTTATGAAAATAAGATCTTGAGATAAGGTTTTCGTGCTTTCATGAAAGAAATGAGATAAAGAAACTACATGAGAAGTTTTAAAAGTTTTTAAACAAAAAAATAAAATTATTGTTAAGGATATAAATGTAGTTACTAGACATATGAAAAAAATGTGAACTACTCCTGGACAAATTATTAAATTTGAAAAATCTATTGATGCATCTAATGTAATGATTGTATGTCCATTTACAGATAAGCCTACTAGAATTGGATTTGTTACAATTAAAGAAAAAGGTAAAACTAAAAAGTTTAGATTTTCTAAAATTGCCATAAAATCTTGAGTAAAAAAAGATGCTAAAAGTGCAATAATAAAATAATAAATTTATTATATAAATAATGTAATATGTCTCTTAGAGAAAAATATACGAGTAGGGTAGCTCCTAAAATACAAAAAGAATTAGGAATAAAAAATGTTATGGAAATTCCAAAAATAGAAAAAGTAGTTTTAAATATGTGAATTTGAACATATGTTAGAGCTTGAAATAAAGATTTCTCTAGTTTGAAAGAACATTTAGACTTAATTGCAGGTCAAACTTCTACAGTTAAATATGCAAAAAAAGCAATTTCTAATTTTAAATTAAGAGCTGGAATGCCTGTTGGTCTTAGTGTTACATTAAGATGAGAAAAAATGTATGACTTTTTGGATAAACTTGTAAATATTGTTCTTCCTAGAGTAAGAGACTTTAGATGAATAAGTAAAAAAGGTTTTGATAAACAAGGGAATTACAATTTTTGAATAAAAGAACACACTATATTTTTAGAAGTACCTCAAAATGATGTTATTAAAACTCATGGTTTACAAATAACTATAAAAAGTACAGCTACAAATAAAGAATCATGAAAAATTCTGTTAACAGAATTAGGTTTCCCTTTTTCTAAATAGTATTTAATTTTTAATAAAATTGAGATGGCTAGAAAAGCAAAAATAGCTAAAGCAAATAAACTAAAAGTAAAATTTTTAAGAGCTTTAAAGGATTGAAGAAAACCTAAAGAAGCTACAAAAGTTTACAATATTTGTAGTGTTTGCTGAAGAACTAGAGGTTACTTAGGTGCCTTTGATATATGTAGAATATGTTTTAGAGAAAAAGCTAATGCTTGAGAATTACCTGGTGTAAGAAAATCAAGTTGGTAGTTAACTAAAAAATTTAATATTTAATTTAGATGTTATGATAATAGATCCAATTGCAGATTTATTAACAAGAATCAGAAATGCTTATATGGCTAGATTAATCGAACTTAATGTTCCATTTTCTACTATTAAAGTAAATATCTTAAAGGTTCTTAAAAAGAATAAATATATATCTGATTTTGAAATTATTGAAACTGAAGGTAATAAAAAAAGTATAAAAGTATCATTAAATGATGTTAGAATTACTAAATATATTCCTACTTTAACAAGAATATCAAAACCAGGTCAAAGAATTTATATTGCTGCTTCAGATATTAAAAAATCTAGAAACGGTAGATGAATTTTTATAATTTCTACTCCAAAATGAATTATAACTGGTTATGAGGCTAGAAGTTTAAATGTTGGTTGAGAATTACTTTGCGAAGTATTTTAATCAATAAAAGAAATTAAAATGAGAAATAGTTTTTAATTAAATTATTGATCCGATTTATTTTTAATATAAAAAAATTATGTCAAGAATAGGAAAAGCTCCTGTTGAATTATCTGATAAAGTAGAAGTTACTATATTAGATAATAATATAAAAATAAAAGGAGCTCTATGAGAATTATCTTTTGATTTTAGATTTGATTTTGTAGAAGTAAAAAAAGAAGATAATCAAATTATAGTTACTCCTTTAAGTGAAAAAAATTCTGCTATGTGGGGAACTACTAGAGCTATTATAAATAATATGGTTATTTGAGTAACTAAAGGTTATAAAAAATCTCTAGAAATAAATTGAGTTGGTTATAAATTTGAAGTACAAGGAAATAAATTAATATTAAGTATTGGTTTTTCTCATAAAGTCTCAATTACTGTACCTTGTGAATTAAAAGTTGCTTTAGATGATAAATTAAAGAATGTTTTACACATTACTTGAATTAATAAACAATTAGTTTGAGAATTTGCCTCTAAAATAAGAGCTAAAAAGAAACCAGAACCATATAAAGGTAAAGGTATTAAATATGTATGAGAACATATTAGAAGAAAAGCTGGTAAAACTGGTAAATAATAAACTTATTTTTTAAATTTGTAACTAAATTAATTTATGTTAGCAAAAGTATTAAAAAGAATTAGAAGACATGCTAGAGTTAGATCTCAAATTAGTGGTACAGTTACTAGACCTAGATTAGCTATCTTTAGAAGTAATTCTAATATCTATGCTCAACTTATTGATGATATTAATGGTAAAACTCTTGGATCAGCTTCAGATTTGAAAATGAAAAAAGAGTGAACTAAAACTGAAATGTCAAAAAAAGTTTGAGAAGAAATTGCAAAAATTGCTATAAAATTAAAAATAACTGAGGTTGTTTTTGATAGAGGTGGTTTTGCATATCATGGTAGAGTTAAAGCTTTAGCTGATACAGCTAGAGAAACTGGATTAAAATTTTAATTAATTAAACTATTAGTATGGCTAATGATTCTAGAAATCCTAGAAGAGGATGAGCAAAATTTGGAAAACCAAAAAAAGAGTTCAGAGAAGAGCTTCTTGCTATTGATAGAGTAACTAGAGTTACTGCTTGAGGTAGACAACTTAGATTTAGAGCAGTAATGCTTTTATGAGATGGAAAAGGAAGAGTTGCTCTTTGAACTGGTAAATCTTGGGAAGTAGTTGATGCTATTGCAAAAGCTGTTTCTAATGCAAAAAAGAATATGGTAACTGTTGTTATAGAAAATGGTACTGTCCCTTATAATATTAAAGCTAAATTTAAAGCTGCACAAGTTATGGTTCATCCTGCATCTGAAGGGACATGAATAATTGCTTGAGGTGCTGCTAGAAAAGTTTTAATGGTAGCTTGATATAAAAATGTTTTAGCAAAAAGATATGGCTCTACTAACCTTATCAATAATGCTAAAGCTATGATTAAAGCATTAACTTCTTTTAAAAAATAATTTTTTTAAATAAGAAGATTTAAATCTTAAGAAAATGATAATTATGTTATCTTGAAATAATATTAAACCAAATCCATGATCTACAAAGACCTCTAAAAGACTTTGAAGAGGTAATGGTTCTGGTAAATGAACATTTTGTGGTAGAGGTATGAATGGTCAAAATTCTAGATCAGGTGGTTGAGTTCCAGATTGGTTTGAATGAGGTCAAACTCCTTTATTTAGAAGATTACCAAAATTAAAAGGTTTTTCTAATTTTAAATTTAAAAAACATTTTAATATTATTAATCTATCAGACCTTGAAATTCTTGCTTCAAAAAATATTTTTGATATAAACTTTGAGGTATTATTAAAAAATTGAATGATTTCTAAAAAAAGAATAAAAGCTGTTAAGTTATTAGCAAAAGGTGAATTAACTAAAAAACTAAATATTTCAATAGATAAAGCTTCCTCATCAGCTATAAAAGCTATTGAAAAAGCTTGATGAAAAATTGAAATTAAATAGTAAATCCAATCTTTAATTAGCTTGGTTTTTTTATTGATTTTTAAGTATTTATATTTATAATTACTTAAAATTATATTTTTAATAAAAATTTATGATAAAAAGTTTAAAATCTGTTTTTGAAATAAAACATCTTAGAAAAAAAATTATTGCTGTACTACTTCTTATATTAGTTTTTAAGGTATTATCTGTAATACCTGTTCCTGGTGCTAATACTGAGATAGTGGCTTCAATATTTGAGGATTGAAATAATTCTGGATTAGCTTTTTTTTCAGCTTTGATGTGAGGTTGATTAACTAACTTTTCTATTATTTTAATGTGACTAGCCCCTTATATTAATGCAGTTATAATAATTCAATTACTTTGAGTAATTATTCCTAAAATTGGGGACTTACAAAAAGAAGGAGAACAAGGTCAAAAAGTAATTACTAAATGGACTAGAAGATTAACTCTTCCTTTAGCTCTTGCTCAGTCATATGGTATGATTATTCTTATGAATTCTCTTGCTGGTGGTCAACCTATTATTAATACTGATGATTTTTCAGTAATACTAACTGCTATGTTAATTATTACTGCTTGAACTATGTTTCTTATGTGGTTATGAGAAGTTATGACTGAATATGGTATTGGTAATGGTATCTCAATAATTATTACTGCTTGAGTTTTATCAATGGCTCCACAAACAATTATGTGATTTATAGGTGCTGAAGACTATTCTTTATTTGCAGCTATAACTTTAGCAACTCTTGCTATAATATATGTAATAGTAAAATTTACTGAATGAAATAGAAGAATTCCTGTTATCTATACTAGAACTGGTAGAGAAGAAAATTCTTATTTTCCTATAAAGGTTAATCAAGCAGGTATGATACCAATCATATTTGCTGTATCTCTTGTTACTTTTCCATCTATTTTAGGGCAATTGTTAGCAAATCCAAATAATTCAGCTAATGCTCAAGCTATTGGTAATTTTTTTCAGACTTATTTAAGTATGGGTAATCCTACTTGGAGCTTAGTTATATTTTACTTTTTACTTGTAGTAGCATTTTCATTTTTCTATGTTTCTATTACATTTAATACTGAGCAAGTTGCTGAAAATATTCAAAAAAGAGGAGGATATATTCCAGGAATAAGACCTGGAGCAGATACTGCTAACTATTTATCTAAAGTCTCTAATCACTTAAATGTATTTGGTTGAAGTTTTCTGGCTTTAATTGCAGTACTCCCCTATATAGTTTCAATTCTTAGAGGAGGAGAAACAATTGATTTTATTATATCGGGAGCTTGATTAATTATTATAGTTTCTGTTGTGCTTGATCTTATTAGAAAAGTTGACACAGAAGTAAAAATGTTTGATTATTCAAAATTTAAATAAAAAAACAGTTTTCTTTAAAAGAATATAATAAAAAAATTAAAAAGATTTGCTTTTTTTAAAAAAAAGGCTAGTGTAAAGGAGTTATCTTATTTATTAATAACAAGTATTATGAAAAAACAAGATTTTATTAAAGGAGTTGCAAATGATGCAGGATTATCTCAAGATGCAGTTGCTAAAGTTTTAGCTACTATGATTGGTACTATTACTAGTGAATTACAAAAAGGTGGAGAAGTAAATATTACTGGTTTTGGTGCTTTTAAAATATCAGCTAGAGCTGCTAGAAATGGAGTTAATCCAAGAACTGGTGAAAAAATTAAAATTGCTGCTATGAATTCTCCTGTTTTCAGAGCTGGTAAAACTTTAAAAGAAGCTGTTAGATAATAAAAATTTTTTTATAAAAAAACTTAATTTATATAAATTAAGTTTTTTTTTGACTTTTAAATTTTGATATGATAAAATATATTTGTATATTATAATTAATTTTTACTTATGAAATTTATAAAAACTCTTATAGCAATATTTATTAGTATAATTATTGTTAATAATGCATTTGCTGAAAATACTAATTTATCAATTATTGATATTGATTCATCAAATTCTAACTTAATAAAAATATTTTTTGATAAAGAAATTGAATCTAGCAATCTAAATATAGATTGAACAATTAAAGTATTTAAAGATTTAAAATACAATAATATTGTAAAAGAATTAGAAAATAATAGAACAATCTCTATTAATTTAAAAGATAATTTAGAAAAAAACACTAGCTATAGTTTTCTATCTATTTATTGAACTGAATGAAATATTGATTTTAAAATATATGACATAATTGATTGACTTAAAGTAATATGAGGCCCAACTAGCTGAATTAAAGAGTTAAATATAATTGACTCTAACACTATAAAGATTATTTTTATTAAAGATATTATTTGAAATAGTATTGATATTAAGATTTTAGAAGAATATAAAACTAAGTGATTAAGTATCGATAAAGATAATAATAAAAAAATTAATGTTAATCTTTTAAATAATTTATCTAAAAATTCTAATTATTTACTTATGTTATTTACTTTTTCAAATTATGAAAAAGTAGAATTTATAATAAATAACCCAATTTTTGACTTTTTAACTAAGGATTCTTTAGAAAAGGCTAAAATTATAGAAATTGAAGAAATTAAAAAGGAAGAAAGAATTTGATATGTAGCATTTAATTCTGCTGAAACTCCTGATACTTGAGCTGAAACTTGGATACTGTTACTCGCAACATTTTTATTATCAAATTTTCTTTATTTTAGAAAAAAGTTTACTAAATAATTAGAAAAAAGAATTAAACTAAATTTTAGTGTAATTCTTTTTTTGTGTTTTAAAATAATTAAGTAATATATAAATATATTTTATATAAAAATAAAAATAAAAATTATGTTACTAGATTGAAAAGAATTAAGTAAAAAAATATATAATCATTTAAAAAAAGAAGTTTTAAAAAGAGATAAAAAAATAACTCTTTGAGTAATACTAGTTTGAAATAATTCTTCTTCAATAAGATATATAAAACAAAAAAAAAAATGGGCTGATTATATTTGAATAGGATTTGTTTTTAAAAAAGTAGATGAAAGTATTTCTGAAAAAGATTTACTTAATTTAATTTGAGATTTTAATAAATCAGATAAAATTACAGGTTTTATAATACAGTTGCCACTTCCAAAACATATTAATGAAAATAAAATTATTGCATCTGTTTCTCCAAATAAAGATGTTGATTGATTCCATCCTATTAATCAATGAAAAATATTAATTTGAGATAATTCATGATTTATACCTTGTACTCCAGCTTGAATAATGGAATTTTTTATAGAGGAAAAAATAAATTTAGAAGGGAAATACATAACTGTTATTTGAAAAAGTAATATTGTTTGAAAACCAATTACAAATTTACTTATAAATGCTTGAGCAACTGTTATAAGCTGTAATTCTAAAACTTCTAATTTAAAAAAATTTACAAGTTTTTCAGATATAATTATTGTAGCTGCTTGAAAACCATGACTTTTAAAGGCTTCAATGGTAAAACATTGATCAATTGTTATTGATGTTTGATTTACTATTATAAAAGAAAAAATATTTTGAGACGCTGAAACTAAAAATATTGATTTAATGTGAGTAAAAATAACACCTGTTCCAGGATGAGTTTGAGCTCTTACAGTTGCTATGCTTATGAAAAATACTTTAAAAGCTTGAAATATTTAATTAATTATCATTTAAAATGAAATTATCAAATAGATTCTTAGGGTCACTACTATTGCTTTCAATAATAGGAGCTTTTTATATTTTTTACCAAGTTTTTTTTAAAATTAAATTAGTTAATTTAGAAATAACTTCAAATAAAGAAAATTTTAGTTGAACTCTGGAAAACATAAAGTTTTCTAAAGATTTTTTTTGTGAAACAAGGAAATGTGTAATTAGTGAAATTCCACCATTTGACTACAAATTAAGAATTTCAAAAGATAATTATAAAAATATATCAAAAAATATTAACTTAAAAGAAAAACAGAGTATTAATATTTTTTTGAAAAAAGATATTAATATAAAAAGAATTGAACAAAAAGAATTGAATAAAAGAGAACAAATTATAGAAAAAATAAAAAATAAAATAAACTTTTCTTGAGACTATATAAAATATAATAAAATATATTGAGAAGATAATTTAGTTTATTTTATAAAAAATAATAAACTATATTTTTATAATTTACTAAATAAGAATTCTTTTTCTATAATACTTAAACCACGAATTAATTATATAAAAAAATTAATTCAAAATACATTATTAATTAATACAGAAGTTTGAAGTTTTACTTTTAATATTTTAAATAGACAATTAGATTATTTTTCACTTTTTTCTAATTTTATTATTTATAATGAAAGTTATATAGGAGTCATAAATAGTAGTGATTTAATTAGAAGACAGAATTTTGATTTAGAAAATATTAAATGAAATTTACTTGTTTCATATAATATAAAAACAAAAAAGAAATATATATTAAAAAATATAAATTTAGAAATAAAAAAAATATTTTTTATAAAAGAAAAATTATTTATAGAAAACAGTTTATGAGAAGTGTTTGAAATTAAAAATTTTTAAAAATTTTATAAAATGAGCTTACTTATTATCTATAGTATTTTTGGTTGATTTTTTTATGAATAAAAGTTAAATTTAAATTTAAATAAATAAAAAATAATGTTAATTATAAAAAATAAATTACAAAGAAAAGAAAAAAAACTTATTTCTAAAATTAAATCACCAAAGTTATATAAAATATTGATTTGATTTATTTTTATAATATTTGGATTTAAAAAAAAGTATTTAAGTTTTAGGAAAAATAAAAAAAATAGTTGAATAATATCAATTACAAGTGATAATATTTTAGGAACAAAATTTTCATATATTGATGACTTAATTGTAGATAAAAAAATAAGAGGAAAATGAATTTGAAAAATTCTTTTTAGTAAAGTTTTAGAAAATGCTGAAAAAGAAAAAAGTGATTATATTTTCTTAGTTACAAAAAAAGATAGAAATATATCTTATAATATGTATAAGAAATATGGGTTTAGTTTAATAACAGTATGAATTTGATATTTGGCATATAAAAAAATAAATAAAAAATAATGAAAAAAAAAGTATTAATTTGATTATCTGGTTGAGTAGATTCTGCTGTTTCTGCCTATCTTTTAAAAAAAGAAGGCTTTGATGTTACAGCTGGTTTTATGGTAAACTATAAAACACCAGAAAATCCTAATTGTCAGACAAGAATTGATAAAAAAATAGCAAAACAAGTAGCGAAATACCTTGATATTCCTTTTGTTGTTTTTAATTTTGTTGATAGCTATAGTGAGAAAGTTTTGAATTATATGTATGAATGATATAAAAAATGAATCACTCCAAATCCTGATATAATGTGTAATAAGGAAGTTAAATTTAAGATATTTTTGGAAGAGGCTAAAAAAATGTGATTTGATAAAATTGCTATGGGACATTATGCTAGAATTATTGATGACAAATTATTTAAGTGAGTTGATAATAATAAAGATCAATCATATTTTTTGGCTTGATTATCTCAAAATCAATTATCAAAAACTTTATTTCCAATAGGAGAATTTAAAAAGGAAGAAGTTAGAAAAATAGCCTTACAAATATGACTTCCAAATGCTATGAGAAAAGATTCTCAAGGTATTTGTTTTGTTTGAAAAGTTAATATGGCAGAATTTCTTGAGAAAAAAATAAAACCAAAAAAATGACTTGTAAAAGATACTTCTTGAAATATTTTATGAGAACATAAATGAGTATTTTATTATACTATTGGACAAAGAAAATGAATAGATATTTGAGGACAAAAGCAAGCTATTTTTATAGTAAAAAAAGATTTAAAAAAAAATGAAATTATAATGTGAACTTCTTTAGATGCGCAACTATATAGAAATAGCTTGATTATAAATAATATAAATTTTGTAAATCCAAAATATAAAAATATTTTATCTTTAAAAGCAAAATCCAAAATTAGATATAGGCAAATAGATCAAGATTGTGAAATAAAAAAAATTTGAGAAGATAAATTTAAAGTAGACTTTAAGAAAAATCAAAGAGCAGTAGCAAGTGGGCAAATTTGTGCAATTTATTTATCAAATGAATTAATACTTAGTTGAATTATTGAGTAATTTTTTAAAAACATATAAAAAATATTTTATCTATTAATTTTTAATTTTTATGAAAGAAAAAAAAATTAAAATAATATCAATTTTATTAATTATTTTTATTTTGATAGGAATAATTTTATTTTTAGATTTTAAGAAATACCAAATTTTTAAGACTAACAATACCATAAAAAGTACTTCCCAAAATACTGAAAAAAATTCAGATAAATTAGAATGAAGTATAGAAATTAAAAGATCTTTAGATTTATATACTTATACTATAAAAAATCTAATAGTTCCGAAATTTGATGAAAAAGCTTGAATTATAGAAACTGAAATAATTTTTTCAGAAAATATTGATATTTCAAAATCAAAAGTAGAAGTTATTTTTTCAACTAGTAAACTTGCTTGAATTAAAAGAAGTATATTCAATGATTTTTGAGAGAATAAACATAGAGATGTAATAGAGACTATTGCAAGTATTCTTTCAAATACTTCTTTAGCTTATTATTCAAATATGCTTGGAGAGTTAAGCGAAAATAAATATGAAATAAAAAAGAATTTGGAAAAGTGAATAAAAAAACTTGAATCTATGCAATTAAAATCTTGATGATTTATATATTGGGAAGGAGATACTAAATTAACTAATTTAAAATTAAATTCTTATATTCTTTCTACTTTAATTGAAATTAAAAAAATCCATTATTCTAAAGTATTAGATAATTTAATAGATAACTCTATTGTATTTTTAAAAAATAATTTTAGTTGAAACTTAGAATTAAGTGATCAAATACATATATTTTTTGCATTAAATAAGGCATGAGAAAAAATAAAATTAGAAATTAATTCTAAAGAATTAAATAGATATGAATTATTAAAATATACTTATTGATTATTTTATTTTGATAAAAATAAATATAAAAAAGAAATAGAAAATAACTTAATTTTATTAAGTAGTTTTTTTGAAAAATATAAAGACTATAAAAAACTTGATTCAGATATAACAAAACAAAAAGCTATATTTACTAGTCTACTATTGGATTTAGATTATAATAAAGTTTATACAGATAGATTAATTACTAGTTTATATTTAAATAACTACTCAAGTGATTATTTTTCTACAAAAACAAAAATAAATACATTTCTGGTTTTTATAAAATATACTAAAAAAGAAGGAAATAATAGGATTATTAGATATTGATATTCTTTATGAAATATTCTTAATAGAGGGGATATTTTTTGGATATGATGAAAATATTGAATTGTAAAAAAAGAAGAATTTAATTTATCTGACTTAATTATAACTTGAGATAAAAAAGTATACTTTAGAATTGCAAATTTAAGTCCTTGAATTTTATACTCAACAATTATTTTTAAAAAATATTCAAAATATATTAAAAAAACTTCTCCTTATTAACTTATTAAATTTTTAATTTGGGACTATACCATAAAGTGTGCAAATAGAATTTTTATATTTTTATATAAAAATATTTATTTTATATACTTTTTATTCATAGTTTTTAAGAAAATGATCTTGTAATTTACCTATTTTTTTATTTTCAATAATAAGAGATATAGTTTTATTAAATTCTTCTAATGAATTGTAAATTTTTCATTCAAATAATATAACTTCTTTTCAATTAATTATTTTTGTTTTATATTTTATAATAAAATTTTCTTTATTTAATACTCTATCATATAAAATAACTAGCTCTTTTTCTACTATATACTCTTTTTCTATAGTATTTACTTTACATTGAGTAGTATCTAGTTTGCATTTACCTTTTTCTATTGCTAAAAGTAAATTGTATTTATAGTTATTTAAATTATGAATAGTAGGCATATATATAAATAATATTAATATTCAAACTATAGTAACTCATATTAATAACATTATAAAACCAAGTCTAGTTTTTGGTTTTAGGGTTTTTTTTATTTTTTTTATTTTTTCTAAAATAGTTTCTTTTTCTCTATTAAATTCAGATTCATAATTTAAAAAAACTTCTTTAGTTTTAACTGCTTCTTTACTTGGAGTGCTTATTTTTTCAGTATCCTTTTCACTTATTTTTACTAATTTTTCTTGTTTATTAAGTTTCATTTCACTTAAATCTAAATTATGTGTTTTTTCAGTATTAAGATTATTATCTAGAATTTTTTCTAAAGGAGATTTATTTTTTTTTTGGTATACTGGAGTTACATTAGTAGTTTCTTTAGTTTTACTATTTGAAATATTTATAGATCCGTCTTTAATATTATTTGTTAAAGCTCAAATATTTAGCTTAAAAGGTTTTTTATTACTCATTTTTTTGTATTTTTATAAAAAAATTATTATATAAATATATTATATAATAATTTGTAAAAAAAATCAAAAAATCAAAAAAAATTAATATTTAATTAGAATTAGATATTGTACATCAAGTATTTGTTAAAACTCAATTATTATCAACTATTTGATATTCAAATTCTGCATGAGTAACTGGAACAATAAGTTTACCAGCTTTTTTTATTTCAATACAATTTCTAAAATCAGAACTTTGCCAAAAATTATTACTTGATTTAGCTTCTTCTAATAAAATATCAAATGATATTCAACTATTATAAGGCAGATTATTTATAAAATCATAAACTAAATTATGATAATTTTGATTAAAAACAAATAAATCTTTCTCTGGAGAATTTTGTATATCTATTGTTGAGTTAGTTGCAACAATTATTGTAGGAAGAATATTTTTAGAAACAGATCTATAATTTCAAGTCAAAAGAGCTATTGGAAAACCTCAATTCTCAAGAGTAGCTGAAATTTCAAATTCTTGCTTATTTCTTGTGATTGAGTAAGAATAATTTATTCAATTTTTTGGATCAACTGGAATTTTTTCAAGTGTAGATAATCTAACATTTCTATCTAATTTTCATTGAAAAGCTACTCATGTTCCAGAATATTGTATTTCAAACATTGATCATGGATTTGGATAACTTCATCTTTTTTGATAGTGTGTTTTTAATGCAGACTCTACTAATAAAATACTAGAAATTCTACTACTGTCTCTAGCATCTTCTAAAGATGAGACAAATGAAATCATTCATATAGCTCATAAAATAGTTAATATAACTACTACAATAATTAACTCAATAAAAGTAAATGCTTTTTTATTCCCCCCAAGGACACTTGTTTCACTGCGCATATTTTTTTATTTATTAATAATAATATTCACATAAATTATAAAAAATGATATTATATCTTTTAATTTATCTGTAACTCATCACTAATTTTTTTATTATTTTTTAGTGGTTGTTTAAATTTTTTGTAAATTGAAAAAAATTCTTTAAAAATTATATTTCAATCTTTATCAAAATATTTAATTTCATAGTTATTAACTCCTTTTTTAAGAGTTCAATGTTCTACAAAAGCATGATACCTCCAAGTTGATCCATTAAATGATCTAAGTGTATGACCATTTATTGAAACATTAGCTACATCTTTATTTAATACTCTTCATCTAATTGTAACTTGACTAGATTGTGTTGTAAATTTTCCTGTTTTAGTTGGTTGATAAATCTGGAAATCATTTGGACTTATTTTAAAATTTTTAAGAGTTTTACTTGTATTTCACAAATTAGTATTTGAGATAGAAGAAGAATCTCTATATAATGTAATAACTTCTTTCGATATAATATTTAATTGCTTATTAAATATTTTTATAACTAAATCATTAATCTTAAAGTCTAGTGAAAATCATTTTAAAGAAAAAGTTCAAATATTAGGACTTAATTCTGTTTCTATATTATTTATAGTTATTTTTCATACTTTTAATGGATCATACCTTCCTATTATATCAATAGAATTAGTATTTACATAAGTTTCATCTTGTATTGTCTCAAATGAAATTAAATTTTCTACAGAATCTAAATTAGTATTTTCTTCAAGTAGTAAATTAGAACCTAAATTTTCTTTATTTTTTTTAATTAATATCTTATCTCAATTATTTAATTTAAACCAAGGAGATAGTTTAAAAAACTCATTTATCTCTCTTTTTTCTGAATCTAAATTAATATTAGAAGAAATTGAGTTTTTAGAACTTATAGATAGTTTTTCTAAGCTTTCTAGTTGAGCTGATTTTCAGGCTAAATTTGATACTAGTATATTTCATACAATAGAATATATGGTTGATTCTAAAACATTTTGATTTAAGTTAACAATAGATCAAGAAGGTATAGAAAGTTCAGAGAATTTCATAGATATATCTATATCTCTCATAGATTCAATCCACAAATCTCCTGATTTTAGAATCATACTTCAATCATTTCTATATAAAAGTTCTCATTTTTCATTTAACTTCATTTTTGCAAAAAATGGAAAATTTATATCTACACTTCAGTATTCAACACTTATTTTTTCTGATTTTTGCAAAGAAATAGAATCTTCTATTAAAACTTTTTTTCAATTTTCATAAATAATATAAGCTTTTGTATCAATTGTTCAGAGAGAAATCTGAACTTCTTTAAAGTTAGAAGCCATATTATCATCTATTTTACTAGTATCTTCTCCTGAAAATATACTATAAAGTAAAAATAAAATTAAAAGCAATCAAATAAAAGGAACAGCATAATCTTTTAAAGTTTTTGATAAATTATTATTTCTATATCTTGTCATAAAAAATATTTTATAAAATTAAATATAATCTATATATTTATAAGGAAATATTCCTTTTTTTCAAGATTAAAATCATTTTTTGTAACTTAAAGTTAATTTTTTTTAAATTAATACTAATTTAGTTAATAGTAAATATTATTTGTTTAGTTTTATTTTTTCTTTTACTAAAGCTTTTTCTATTTCTTCAATAGCTTTTGGTCAAATTCATTTAATTTTCAATAAATCTTTTTTTGTTTTTTTCTTAAAATCAGAAATAAACTTTAGTTTATTTTTTATTAAAATATCTTTTGTTTTTTCTTTTATATTTAGCTCTTTAGTTTTTAGTTTTTGTTTAATTGTTTTTCCTATAATAATAGATTTTTTTCATTTAATTTTATTAAATATTACTACTAATAAACTTATTAATATAATAATTCAAATTAATATTATAAAAAAATATGGATTTAAAGAAACAAACCTTTCTTTAAATTGTATTTCAAAATCTTGTGCAGAATTAAACTCAATTATTTCTCAATTTTCATCAATATAATTTATATTAAATTGTGCTGTTATAGTTTTATTATTATTTCTTGTAGCAAATCTCTCCCAAGGCATTAAAAAAACTTTTTTTTCTAAATTCTTTTTTGTATAATATTCAGATGGGCTTTTATATTTTAGTATTTTTTCTCAATCTATATATTGAAAATATGGAAATCATTTAAAACTTCAATCAAAAACTCTTTTTGTTCAAGGTAAAATATTTCCTCAAATATCATTAAATGGTATATAATCTACTATTTTCTCTCAAATAATTGCTCATTTATCATTTTTAATAATTTTTTTTCATATATTATTTATTTGTTTTCATTGCTCATCTACAAGAACTATTTTACCACTTGGTTCTACATGAATATTTCATTCATTTTTTATTGGAATAGAAATTTGAATTTTAAAATCTTTATCATTAATAATATCTTTTAAATCAATATTTTCAATGTCTCAAGTTAATTCAGAAATAATTTCATCAAAATTATTTATACATTTTCAATCATATTCACTATTTGTTAAATCAACTACACAGTCATCTTTTTTTAAAATTATCTCATCAATATGGGTATTATTATTTAATTCTCAAGTATTAGTTACTAATATGTCATTATTTAAATTTTGTTCTAAGCATTTTCAATCATAATAATTTCATGATTTATCACCTCAGGTTTCATTACATATATCCATACCTATTACTTTTGATCCTCATCACCCAGAACCTCATATTATTGGATTACCAATTTGAATTTCGACATTAATTTCTCAGGTAACTTTTAATAAAATAAGCACTCAATAATGTAGATTTATTCAAATATTAGTTCCTGAAGATTGTTCAGAATTATTTTTTTTAAAAAATATTGCTCAATAATGACCTCAAGGAGTAGCATTTGTTGGAATATCTATTACAAAATTGATAGTTTTTATCTCATTGGGTGCTATATAAAACTCTGGAGTATCTATTGTAATCCAATTACTTAAATTTTGACTGTAAACTTCTTCAGATTTTCTAATAAAATTAGGAATTCAAGTTTCTCAAGAAGCTATAAAATCTGATTTTCAAGTAATAATATGAATTGTAGAATCTGTTTTATTATGTAGAGTTGCTTCTCTTGATATACTTGTTCAAGTATCTGCAGTTAATTCATGTGTTATAGGACTAACAGCCATATTTATAGCTCAAAAAGTGATATTTATTATAAAAAAATTAAATATCAGAAATAAAAAACTAATTAGTATTTTTTGTAATTTCATATATAAATATATATTATAAATTATTATATATAGTATAGTTTAGTTTTTTAAATAAGAAAATCAATTTTATGTTTATGTTTATTAAAAAATATTTTACAGTATTATTTATTATTTTATTTATAATCTTTTTTTCTATTTTTAATAAAGAAGAGTTTTTACAACACTATAAAAATAAAACTTATATTTTAGAACAAGAAATAAACTTAGAAAAATCTATCTCTAATTTTAGATTAGAAAATATAAAAGATATAAAAAATACTAAATTTTATTATACTCCAAACAAAAAACTACTAGATAAAATTATAAATAAAATAAATATTTCAGAAGAGAGAATTTTTTTAGAAGTATATATCTTAACTGAGAAAAGGATTCAAAAAGCTTTAGTAAAAGCTAAAAATAGATGAGTTGAAGTAAAGGTAATTCTTGAAAAAAATCCATATAAAGCTACTCATATAAATAATAAATCTTTTAAATATTTATATAAGTCCTGAGTTGAAATAGTTTGGTCAAATCCTGATTTATATACCCTTAATCATTCAAAGTTTATTATTATTGATAATGAAGTTATTGTTTCTACTTGAAATTTTTCTTATTCAACTTTTGCTTTTAATAGAGATTTATTTTTATTTATTAAGGATAAAAATATTTTAAATAAATTTAAAAAAATATTTTCTTGAGATTTTGAACAAAAAAATAATTTAGTTTATGATGATAATTTAGTTTTATCTCCGGATTATTCTAGGGATAAAATTAGTATAATGTTTGAAGAATCTAATAAAAGTTTAGATTTATATTTTCAATATTTAAAAGACTCTAATCTAGAAAAATTATTAATTCAAAAGACGCAATCTTGAGTAAAAATTAGAATAATAGTTTCAGAAAGATTTTTAGAAAATAATCCTGATAAAGTATATTTTTTAGAAAAAAAGTGAATAAAAATAAAAGCACTTAAGTCTGCAAAAATGCATAGTAAGGCTATATTAGTTGATAATAAATATTTATTTATATGAAGTATAAATTTTTCAAGATATAGTTTAGATAAAAATAGAGAAACAGGAATTATACTTACTAATAAAGATATAATTAAAAATTTTAGGGAACTATTTGAAAAAGATTTTGCAAAATAAAAATAAATATGCTAGTATATTTACATATATTGTAAATATACTTTTATGTTAAAATTTTTAAAAATCATAGTTTGAATTTTTTCTTTTGGATTGTTATTATTACTTATAAGTGTAAGTTTTTTTTGATGAGATAAAAAAATAGATAAAGATTTAGATTTTTTATTTTATGATAATGAAGTAAAAAATCTTATGCTAAGCACTAAGATTTATAAGATAAATAATCTTGACCAAATTTTTTACTTAAAAAATGATTCTTTTAGTGTAGAAAAAAAACTTGAAAAAACATATATTAATTTAAAAAAAGGATCATTTGTATTAAACTTAAATGATTTAACAAAAAATTATTTTATAAAAATGGATTGATTTAAACTAGAGTTGCCTTCAGCTTGAAGTATATATATTAATACATCTTCAAATAGAACAACTATTTTTTCTTTAAATTGATCTTTTTATTTACATTTTTTAGATAAAAATAATAATCTAATAAATAAGTATTTTATGTATCCTCATCAATGGATAAAGGCAAATCCAAAACTTAATATAATTTATAAAAATGCAGATCTATATAGAATAAAAACTTCTACACAAAATGGTTTTTTTGCAAAAAGTATGTATTTATTATTTGATGTTAATAATTTAAAAGAAGAAGAAAAAAATAAATTTATACAGTTATTTTGAGAAGAAAGTATTGATTTAGTGATTAGTTATTTAAAATTTAAAAAAGAAACATATTCTAAAAATAGAATTATACTTAGAAAAATAAATAGTATTGAAAAAAATTCTTTTCCTTTATGAAGTTTTTTAGATGAATACTATAAATTTTTTATTAATGACACAAAAAGATCTTATTTTTTACAGTCTAATATTTTTAATAAAATAATTTATTTGGTAAATTATAATTATAATGAAAAAATTTTAAATAAAATAACAAATGATTTAAATATCTTAAAATATCTTAATATATTTAAATATAAACAATTAAATAGTATTATTGATAGAATTTATAATAATTTTATTATTATGAATAATGAAAAGTTGGTAAATTTTATTTTATTAAAAGAGCCAAATTTTGACTTTAATAGAATTAAATTTTCAATTCCTTTAAAAGAGTATTTTACAAAATATAATTTTTGACAAAGCTATAAAAATATAAAAGAATTTGATTCTTTTACTAATATATTTTTAAGCAATACTCTGGATGTAAATACAAATAAGATAGAATCATTTATGTTTTATCTTTCAGAATATATTAATTGAAGCTTATTTCAAGTAGATGTTTTTTATAAATGAGATTTTTCTATAAATACAAATTATTTATCAAATCAAATTAATATTTTAAGAAATTACATTAATTTAAATAAAAAAATATATTTCTGAGAAGAGTCAAATAATATAAAAAAACTTACAAGTTTACAAAAAAATAAAAAGATTTTAGATAATATCAGTATTTTTCTTAGAAAAAACTTTTTTCTAGAGCATAGAAATGTAAATAGTAATATTTTATTATTAAATAATATTAATTATGACTTAAAAGATATTAAGGCATTAAAAAAAGAAGTAAATAGAATGATTTCTTTATCTTATATAAATAAGGAAATAGTAGATAATAATATTATTCTAAAAAATGATTATATTAACTTAGAAGAAAAGTTTAAAGAGTTATTTTTAGCACTTACAAATTATGAACAATATAAGGTAAAATATGATTTGTTATTAAAAAAACTACATACCTCAAGATGAATTTGAGCTAAAACCTTAAAAGAATATTGAGTAGATTACGTATATAATTACTTATCACAGTTTAATTGATTTAATTTTAGTAGATACACTATAGTAAAAAAAGAAGATTTTTTTGTAATAAGTAATGTTTTTATTTTAGGGAAACAATATAAAGTTAATTTCTACCCCAACTTATGAAATAGAATTGATTTTCTTAATCAAGAAAATATTGTTTTTTTATCATATGATTTAGATAGAATAGAGCCTTTATTGGCAGACAAATATAAATGAGCAGAATCAGAATTTAAATATAGATATGATTTTAAAAATTTTTTCTTAGAAAGACTAAGTTCCAATGAAACAAAAAATTATGTAAATATAAAAAAATTATGTAATCTTAGATGAAAATTACCTAACCCAAATTATAGTAAATATAAGTGAAATGAAATGTGTATTAGTAGAGTATTTGATTCTCCTGTTATTTCAGAGTTTAAAAGAAATACCCTTCTAAGAGAAGAATTTTCAATTTTAAGTAATTTTTTTACTATAGCTTATAGAAATTTATCTGTAGAAATAATTAATTGAGAGTATCTTATAAAAATAAATAATGCATCTTTAAAATTTTATTTATTAGATTCAAATAATAGAAAAGTGATTTATAATATAAATTATAATTCATATTATGACTTTAAAACTAAGAGTTTTTATAATATAACTTTTAGAATCAAAGAAGATAAAAATAAACATATATCAAAAAAATCTTATTTTAACTTCAAAGGAAGAAAAATAAATATAAAAGATTTAGAAAAAGAGTTACTAGAATTTTTACAAAATGTTAATTAATTTTAATTTAAAACACAAAAAAAAGTATTTTTGAATTTTAATTCAAAAATACTTTTTTTACTATTTTTGTTTAGCTTTTTTAAATTCTTCTGCTTTTTTCATTCTAGCATAATATTTATCAACTGCACCAGTTTTAAGAATTTTTTGTTCACCAGTATAAAAAGGATGACAAGCTGAACATATTTCAATTCTTGTATCTGAATCAATAGTTGATTTAGATGGAAACTTTGCTCCACATGAGCATTCAATTAAAATTGAATTTGCAATAGGATGTAAATCTGTTTTCATAATTTTTTAATTTTATTTACAGGCCAAGTACCAGTAAAAATATAATAATATATTGGATGTATAAAAAATGGTGCCCAAGGAGAGAATCGAACTCTCACTCGGTTAAGAACTGGCTTCTAAGACCAGCGTGTCTACCAATTTCACCACTTGGGCATTTTTTAATAACTATTTTGTATCTTAAATAAAGAAAATGGTGGGCAGAGGGGGATTTGAACCCGCGAAAGCTAAGCTAAGGGAGTTACAGTCCCTTCCATTTGACCACTCTGGAATCTGCCCATATTTTTAAAAATTAAGACCTTTCAAAAGAAAGGTCCCTACAATTTATTGTAGATATGCTTTTTTATAGTACATATTAAAGTAATTTTTAAATGGAGCCAATTATCGGAGTCGAACCGATGACCGTTCGCTTACAAGGCGAATGCTCTACCAACTGAGCTAAATTGGCCTTATTTTTAGTACTTTTTTTAAAAACAGAAATACTATATTCAAAACATAAATTTTTGCAAATTTTTTTATAAGTTATTTTTGTTTTCTAACTTCTTTAAGTCTAGCAGCTTTACCAGTAAGTTTTCTTATAAATCCAATATTTTTTCTTCTAACTTTAAATTGTCTAATTATATCAATTTGTTTAATGGTAGGAGAATGAACAGCAAATACTTTTTCAACACCAAAAGCTCCAATTTTTCTCCTAACAGTTATAGTTTTTTCTAAAAGAGATTTACCTGCAATTTTAATAACCAAACCTTTATATTTTTGAATTCTTTCTTTATTACCTTCTTTAATTATTTGATGAATTTCTACTTCCATACCAGTTTTAATTTCTTCTCTACCTTCTTGTAAAAATTCTTCTTGAACTTTTTTAACCATTGCTGAATTAGTCATATATTGTTAATATTTTAATATAAATAAAAATTTCCTTATTTGAAATTGTGCATATCATATAAAAAAAAACTATAAAATCAAATTTATTTTATAGTTTTTTTATTTAATTTCTTCAATCTTAATTTCAAAAGTTAAATCTTTTCAAGCAAGTGCATGATTTGTGTCAAGTGTAATTGTTTCTTCACAATCATCACATATTTCATATTCTCACATCTGAGTTGGAAGTTTTTCTCCTGTTTTAAGTTCAAATCAAGCAGCAGTAAAACTTACTAAATCTTTTTTTGGAATAATCTGTTTTTTTGATTTATCAATTTCTCAATAAGCTTTTTTTGCCTCTATTTCAACTATCTTTGTTTCTCCTAATTTCATTCAAATAACTCAAGCATCAAATCAAGCTATCATTTGACCAGTTCCAGCTGTGAATTCTAGAGGTTTCCCTCATTGTTTTTTAGTTGAGTCAAATATAGTTCCATCTTTTAAACTACCAGTATAACTAACTGCTATATTACTTCCTTTTTCTACTATTTGTGTCATTTATTTATTTTTAGTATTAGTAAGTTTTTTTTATTTTATACTCTCAATTGTTACTTCAAAAATTAAATCTTTTCAAGCTAAAGGATGAGGATGTTGAGCAAAGAATTTTCAATCTTTTATTTCTATAATTTTTAAAGTACCTCAAGTTAAAGGAATTTCATTGTCTCAAACTTTTATATCTTCTCTTTTTAATCCACCCTCAGTTTCAATAGATTTTAAATCTTCTTCTTGTAATTCTAATACGCTACTTTCTCCATAAGCATCTTTTGCTAAGATATTAATAGTTCTTGTTTCACCTAATTTCATTCAAATAACTCCTGCATCAAAACCAGGGATCATTTGTCCTGCTCAAGCTATAAATTCTAAAGGTTTAGAATGCTTTGAGCTTGCATCAAAAATCTCTCAATCAGTTGTAGATCCAGTATAACTTACAGTAACTGTGTCTCATAGTGAAACTATAAGTTTATTTTCATCTGTTTTTATTATATTTTCAACTTTAACTTCTTCAACTTTAACTTCTTCAACTTTAACTTCTTC
>CAZPIB010000001.1:29803-55528 GCA_964586815.1 uncultured Candidatus Peribacteria bacterium
TTATATTTTCAACTTTAACTTCTTCAACTTTAACTTCTTCAACTTTAACTTCTTCTTTTTCAGTATTTACACAACTTGTAAGTGTTAATGCTAAAAGTATTATAAATGCTATTTTTTTCATTTTGTATATATTTAAAATTTAAATTTTATCTTTTTATTAAAGATAATATATATTCTAAGAATTTTTCATTATTTGCAAATGATTTTATAGGGCTTCTTAAAATATGTAAATCCTTTACTATAAAAAGTATTTGTTTATCTAGGTTTAGAATATTTTTCATACTTTGTATATTTTTATCTTTATTTTCAAATTTATAGAAATTTACTTGATAATTTATTCAGTTTTTAAAAATTTTTGTAATAAAGTATTTTCAAGCTCTTATTTTTAATTCTAGTAAATCAAATATTAAAAATACAGCTTCTCTATTTGGTATATTTTGTAAAAAATCTTTTTTAACCTCTTTTAATTCTTTTAAATCAGTAATTAATTCAATTTCTCTATAAAAATTTATTTTATCTAATTCTGATCAAAATAAGTCATTTGGAATATATAAGTCTAGATTTAAATCTATTTTTGTTACTGGATTTTTTGAAAAATTTCAAGACTTTATTTTATGTGTATCCTGTAATTCTAAGATTTTTTCTTCAATTATTTTTAAATATAGATTTATTCAAATAGAGCTTGACTGTCCACTTTGTCTAAATCCAAGTAAATCTCATCATCATCTAATTTCCAAATCTTTCATAGCAAGCTCAAATCATGCTCAAACATAAGAATGCTCAGCTAATATTTTTAGTCTTTTAGCAGTTTCTGGGTTTATTGTTTCTTGTTTATATAATAAATGACAATATGCTTTTCTATCACTTCTTCAGACTCTTCATCTTAATTGATGAATTTGAGAAAGTCCAAATTGTTCAGCATTATTTATAATAATAGTATTTACATTAGAAAAATCTATTCAATTTTCTATAACTGTTGTAGATAATAGAATATCATATTTTTTCTTTTTAAAAGCAATAATTCTTTTTTCAAGTTCTATTCAAGGTAATTGCCCATGAGTTATTATTATTTTTTTTTCTGGAAATATATTTTGTAGTATTTTTCAAATGAAATCAATACTTGCTACTCTATTATGAATAAAAAACATCTGTCATCATCTACTAAATTCTTGATTTCAAGCCATTTCTATAAGTGAATTTGAGAATCTATTTATTAAAGTGTCTATATTTTGTCTACCACTTGGAGGAGTTTTTAGAATTGAAATTTGTCTAATATTAGAAAGTGCCATATTTAAACTTCTAGGAATAGGGGTAGCACTCATAGCTATAGAATCTAGAGAAGTTTTGAATTCTTTTATTTTTTCTTTATCTGATACTCAAAATTTATGCTCTTCATCAGTTATTATTAATCATAAATTTTTGTATTTGATATTGTTACTTAATAATTTATGTGTTCAAATAACTAAATCAATTTCTCATATAGATAATTTTCTATAAGTTTCACTCACTTTTTTTTCTGTTTCAAGTCTTGTTAATATTCATATTTTTAATCAGAATTCTTTAAATCTAGATTTAGCTTTTTCAAAATGTTCATAAGCTAGAACTACTAAAGGAACTATCAAAATAGATTGTTTTTTATTTAAAAAACTCCTATAAATAGCATTAAATGCTATTTCAGTTTTTCCAAAACCAACATCTCAAACTATAAGTCTGTCCATTGGAATAGGTTTTTGCATATCTTTTAAGATTTCATCTATTGTTATTGCTTGATCAATTGTATGAATATAAGAAAAGCTATTTTTAAATATATCTTCTTTTTTTATATCTTCTAAAAAACTAAATCATTTTTTTAATTTTCTTTGAGCATATATTTCTATTAGCTCTTGAGCAATTTCAGTTGCCTCTTGTTTTGCTTTTTATAATTTTTTTTTCCCAAATTTTTCATCATAATCAATTTAATTTTGGATTTTCTTTTCATAGATATTTATTTACTCTAGAAACTTCAATTATTGGTACAAAAAGTTTATCTTCTTTAGCATATTGTATTTCTATAAACTCTTTTATAATATTTCATTCTAAAGGCTCTCTTTTTATAATATTTTTAAATATTCAAATTCAATGCTCAATATGAACTACATAATCTCAAGGACTTATTTTTAATAGTAAATCTAAATCAGCACTTAAGTTTTTCTTTATTCTTTTTCTTGTAAAAATTATTGATAATATATCATCACAAATAAATAAATTATTTTCATCTTGAAAACTTTTAAGATTATTTAATGATACTTCTATTATTTTAATGCCGGAAGAGCACTTTTTACAGGTCGTATTTTTTACTAAGTTATATTCTAAAAAATTTTTTACTACTTTTGTATTTTTTGTATATATTTCTATATTTTTATTTTTTTTACAAAACTCTTTTAATTTACTTGTATTGCTTATTTTTGGAATACTAATTCCTAAATCTACTACTGTGTTATTTTTATTTGCAATATAATCAAAGCAAGAAAAATTATCTAATTTTGCACACAAGGAATCATAATACTTTGAGAAATTTAAATTATCTAAAAAAACAAAGCTATCTTCGTTTATTGTTTCTAAAAAATTATAGAAACCTGTAGTTATTTCTTTATTTCAATATATATACTCATTTTTTCATATATTTATTTTTTTAGTAATTTTTCAGTTTACTCTGATTTCTTCAACTGTATTTCACCAGAAGCTAATTTCATATTTTCTTTTTGAATCACTACTTATTATTTTTAATATATCTCAAAACTTTCTAAAAGTTCAAGGGTTTTCATATTCTCAAAAGCTATAATTTAGTTCTACTATTTTTTTTGTAACATTTTCTAAACAATAAGATTTTTTTACTTCAAAGCATATAGAAAAGTATTTGATTTGATTTTCCTTTAAATTAATATTTTCTAGTATTTCTAAACTAGAAATAAAAAATCATTTTTTATTAAAAATTAAATCATTAAAAACTTCATATTTTTCTATACTTCTAAAATCTATTTTTAAAAAATTAAAAATCCTTTTATAATGCTGAATATCTTTATTTGTTTGTGTAATTAATAAAGCTCAATCTAATTTTTTTAGATTAAGGAGTTTTTTTAAAAATAAACTTTTTGAAAAAAAGTTTCAAGAATTTATATAAGAAATATTTTTTTTCATTTTAATTTTGAATTTTAATTTTGTATGATTATAATAAGAAAAATTAAGAAATAAAGAAAAAATATGAATTTACTTATAAATGCACTTTTAGAAAATTGAAAAATAATATTATTTAATGATTCTAGAAAAATAATTGCAAAAAAAGACATTAAAACTTTAAACAATGAAAGTGAAAAATTAATATGATATATTGATGACTTTTTAGATAGCAATAAAATAAAATATTGAAAACTAGAAAATATTGTAGTTTTTGCTGGTCCTTGAAGTTTTACTGGAGTAAGAACTATTAGCTTACTTGTAAATACTATAAATTTTATTATTAAAAAAAATATCACTTCACTAAAATTTTTTGATTTATATGATAATTATCCAATAGTTAAAGCAAGCTCAAAAAGAGATAGTTTTTTTAAAAAAACTCCCTCTTCAGAAATAGAGATTATTAAAAATAATCAATTAATAATATATTTAGAAAAAAATAATATTTCTAAAATTTATTGAGAAAATAAAAATCTAATTCAGTCTATTTCCTTAGAAGAAAAAGAGACTACAAGAAATATAAAAATATTTGAAAAAATAGATTATTCTGATATAATAAAAAAAATTGAGTTTAAAAAAGAAAAGATAATAAAACCAATTTATATAAAAAAGCCAAATATTTCTTAAAAAAATATTATGTTAAAACTTGATAATCTTAGAGAATGAGAAAAAGTAGAAATGGTTATTAGAAGACATTGGATTATTTTTGTGTTTTTAGCTTTTTATGGATTTATAGGATTAATAATTAATATCTTATTATACATACTTTTTACAAGTGGTTTATGGTTAAATATTCTTACTATTATTTATGTTTTGTGATTAATTGTATATATATATATTATATGGATAAATCATGAACTTGATATGTATGTTGTTACAAATAGTAGAATTATTTGAATAGAGCAAATTTGATTTTTAAATAGGCAAGTAAGTCAGTGTACTCTAAAAGATGTACAAGAAGTAAACTCTAAAACACAATGATTTTTTGCAAATATGCTTGATTATTGAGATTTAACAATTCAAACAGCTTGAAATACCTCAAATTTTAAAATGGAGTTTGTACCAGATTCTCTTTGAGAATCTAGAAAAGTTCTAAATTATGTAGAAGAATATAAAGGAAATTTACATAAAAAATATACATAAAATGTAGAATCTAAAATAAAAAAAGTATTATATAATTTAATTATAAATTTATGAGTAAATTACTTAAGTTAATCACAGTATTATTAATCTCATTTTTTTCATTAAACTTTGCTTTTGCAAATATTATTGATGATTCAATTACTCGAGAATTAAATCAAGAAAAAATAAAAGAACTTCAAGTTAATTTTAATTTGAAGAGTTTTAAAAGTTGTGAAGATATGGAAACTGTAATGGAAAAATATATAAGAGATTACTGGAAAGCCAATAAAAAAAGATATATATGATCTCCAAGGATTTGGCATAAATGAATGCCCCAAATAGATATTATGCAAGAATCAGTTATAGAAATTGAATCTATTTCAGTAAAAAGTTATGCCTCAGATCGTGATTGAAATTTTTCAAAAACAAATATTCAAGTAGATTGAGTAGATGAGGCTGATATTATAAAAACTGATTGAGATTATATTTTTTACTTTAATAATAGATGAGATTTTAATGAAAATAAATATATTTATATAATTGATTCTAAAAATCCTAAAAATTTAAAAATAGTTAAAAAAATAAGAGTTCCTGGTTTTTTGAGAAATACTAAATTATATGTTTCAAAAAATAGACTTACTATTTTAGCAAGTGGATATTCTCAAAATAAATATAAAAGAAACTGGATAAATAAAAATGCAAAAACTTATGTAATAGTTTATGATACTAGTTCTAAAGAAAAACCAATTTTAAAAAAACTATATATTACTGACTGAAATCTAGATAAATCTAGAAAAATAGGAAAATATTTATATATTATTTCAAATAATCATTTTAATATCCCTTTTGCTACTTTTAAATCTGAAAATGATATTAATTTAAATATTAATAACATTATTCCAAATAAAATTGATATTTCAAAAACTAGTGATAAATCAAAACAAAATTTAAAAATTAACTGAAAAAATTTACCATTTAATATAAAATCTGGAAATATTGCAAAATGTAATGAGATAAGCTACGCACTGCCAGGGCTTGAAACTTTAAAAAAAATTGACTTCAATCCAAGTTATAATATTATTTCAGTAATAGATATTGAAAATACTGAAAATGAAGTTAAAATAAAAGTAATAGCTTGAAACTCAAGTGAGATTTATATGAGTTTAGATAATCTATATTTAACTAGCAGAATATATACTTCTTATAATTATAAATGTCCAGCTTGAAATAATTGTATAATGCCTTTTTATTATGGCTGAAGTACAAATACATTAATTCATAAATTAAATATTTATGGTAATACTATAAAATATCAAACTTCAAATATTATTCCAGGAAGCCCATTAAATCAATATTCAATGGATGAAAAAGACTCTAAGTTTAGAATTATAACTTCAACAAATAGATGGAACTCAAAATGAAATCAATCTCATACTGATTTATATATATTAGATAAAAATCTAAAAAAATATTCTAGTTTAAATAAACTTTGATTATGAGAGCATTTTCAATCAAGTAGATTTATGTGAGATAAATTATTTTTAGTAACCTTTGAGCAAATTGATCCATTTTTTGTAATAGATTTAACTGATCAAAAAAATCCAAAAGTAATTTGAGAACTAAAAATTCCAGGCTATTCTAGATATCTTCATCCATATGATGAAAATCATATAATTGGCTTAGGTTATGATGTTTTTCAAAATAAATGGTGAGGTATTCAAAACTGAGGATTAAAAATAGATTTATACAAAATAAATTATGATAAAAAAGTAACTAATGTCAGTATTAACTGTGCTGATTTCTCTTTTAATTTATGTCCTTGAGAATGTATTAAAAATTCTTGTGCTTCTGCTTGTCCTCCAGAAGCTGAAATATGTATTTTAAAGTGTGCTCAAAAATGTGAAAATCCTGAAGTTAAAAAACTTTGAGATAAAGATTATATAGAGGTTGAGTTATTACACTCTAAGATTTTATGAGACTCAAGAAGTTTTACAGAAGCTATGAATAACCCAAGAATGTTTGTATGGAATAGAGATAAAAAATTATTATTATTGCCTGCTTCTATTTATACTAAACAAGCAAAAGATTCTCACAGAATTACAGATTTTTTTCAAGGATTAATTGCTTTAAATATTGATAAGTATTTAGGAATTACAGAAAAATATAGAATCACACATATTGATTCAACTTGAATGAAGCAGCAAAGAAAAAAAGAATGCCAAAAACATATAGATAAAAAAAATGAAGCATCTAAATGCAAAACTTTGATAGATGGCTCAACTTATTGTCCACCAAAAAGAAACTATCATATACCAGATTATTGTTTTGCTGAAAGTTCTATATGATCATATATAGCATCAAAATCTTGGAAACTTAAAGATAGTTTCATAAGTAGAGCACTTTGGATTTGAGATACTAGTTTTGCAATTAGTAATAATAAAATCACAAGTCATAATTTAGAATCTTGAAAAAAAATATGAGAAGTTTTATATTAAATATTTTGTATTTGTTCTATTCACATATTTCATATATTTACAGGAGATAATTATTTTATAAAGCTTCTTTTATTAACTTAGGATTATTAGCATATTTTAATCATTCTTCTTCTGTTATAAATCACATTTGAATAAGATCAATTATATCTTTTTCAAGAAGTTGCATTGATTGTCTTGATCCCATTTGTATTAGTGAAGGCAGTTGATGAATTTCATTTTCTCTTATGATATTTGATACTGCTCAATTATTTACAAGAATTTCTTTTACTAATTTTACTCAGGTTCAATCTCTTGACGTTAATAATCTTTGAGAAAAAATTGCTACAAGAGAATCAGCAAGTTGCATTCTTACTTGATTTTTTGCTGGTCAATCAAAACTATCTATTATTCTAGTTATTGTTTGATGTGCTCATCTAGTATGAAGTGTAGATAACACAAGATGACAAGTTTCATCTAAAGTAAGTGCCATAGCTATTTCCTCTTTAGTTCTCATTTCTCAAAAAAATATAACTTGGGGATTTTGTCTCATTGCTCACATAAGTGCTGTTTTATAATCTGGAACATCTTTTCAAATTTCTTTATGTTCAATAATTGATTTTTTATGTGCATGTACATATTCTATAGGGTCTTCTATTGTAATTATATGCTTTGTATAATTTTCATTAATATAATCAATCATAGCTGCAAGGGTTGTAGTTTTTCAAGATCCAGTAGGTCATGTTATTAATACTAATCATTGTCCTAATTTTGTAACATTTTTATAAATATCTGGTAAATTAAGATTCTCAATATTTGGAATATTAGCTGTTAATAGCCTTAAGACTATCATATAGTTTGATAATTGAAAACTTATATTTACTCTAAATCTTCTATTTCAAAAAGAAAATGAAAAATCTAAGTTTTTTGTTTTCATTAATATATCATGCTGATCTTCTGTTATTATTGATTGAGAAAATTCTAAAGTATCTTTCCATTTTAATTTATCAACTCACTCATTTATATATATAATTTCTCATCAAATTTTTATGGAAGGGTATGTTCAAACAGTGATATACATATCACTTCATTCATTATCAATCATTACTTGTAATAACTGATCTTTTAGTTTATTTTCTTTTAGTATAAAATTTTCCATTTTCCATTTTTTAGGATTATAAATTTTGAGCAACACTACCCATTTCAAAGAATGGCATCATAATTGCAATTATGATTGCACCAACTAAGAATCATACTATTATTATAATAACAGGTTCCATCATGGTTGAAAGATTTCAAATATATCTTTTTAATTCTCAATTATAACTTCTTCACATTTTTTTAAGAGAAGTTGATAGGGTTCAAGTTTCTTCTCAGGTAGCAATTACATAAGCAAATTCTTCTGTAAATAATTTATTAATATAAACACTTGACTCATATTCTAAATTTAATCAAAGAGACTTAGAAATTGGAAGTCATACCTCTACTTCATTTTTTATTCTAATTAATTCTTTTTTATAAGCTAGATTTCATACAACTTGACTAGATACCTTAAGTGATTCAAGCAATAATACTCAAGAATCAAGAAGTATAGTAAATGATTTGATAAAATATACTACATTTGACTGCCTTACAACAAAACCAAAAATAGGTAAATTAATAGCTATTTTAGAAAAAATACTTTTTCATATATATGTTTTATTTATTAATTTATATACTATTATGAGTAGTATAAGTAAAAAAACTATATATATTCACTTTGAGCTTACATGACAAGATTTTTGTCAATTTTCTATTTGAGTTTTTCATTCAAAAAATCTTACTGGATTTTTTAGTGTTTTTCTGGGATTATTAGGATCAGGAACAAATTCAAATTCTGTAAAATTACATACATTTCAAATATATTGTATTTCTTCTCAAGATTTAGTAAAACCTCATATAAATCTAGAAATATTTAATATTACTTGAGTTGGTTTTGGAAGAGAAGCTCAAGCTGAAGCAAAAGAATCCGTTACTCTAGGAACAATAAATATCATCATAAATATAACCATAACTAATGTTAGTATCAATAATATTGCAGGATAAATCATTGCTCACTTTACTTTTGCTTTTAGCTCAATATTTTCAAGCATTGTTGTATCAAGCTCATCAAGTATCTGAGATAATTTTCAAGTTTTTTCTCATACTTTTACAAGAGAAACAGTTAGATTATCAAATACTTTTGGATAACTAGACATTGTTTCATTTATAGCTATTCAGTGATCAATATTATCTTTTATTTCAATAACTATTCTTTTTAAATAAGGATTTTTTATTTGTTTAACAAGTATATTTAGTGCTCACTTTACATCAATTCAAGAATTTAGAAATATTCAAAATTTATTTATAAATTGCCATACTTCTTTTGAACTTACACTTTCAAATAATCTAATTTCAAAACTTCAAGATTTTTTATTTTTTTTATTTGAGATAGTATTTTGTTTTTTTCTTGCCTCAGTTAAAAGCTCAACAAATTTATCATTATTGAAGTTTCAGTACTTATCATAAAATTTTTTTTTAAATAATCCCATTATATTTATTTATTTTTTTATATATTTCAATCTTTTGATATAATTTCTTCTGATTCAGCTATTACAGTAGAATAATCTCACTTTTTAAGAAGAGCTTTTATTATATTGTATTTATTTTGTAATCTATCTTCTTTTAGTGATATTTTATATTCTTGCTGATTTTCAATTGCTTTTTTAAGGTAAAAATTTATTTTTTTATCTATAAATCAATCTTTTATATGCCTAATTGCTTCTTGCTTTAATTTTAAAATTTCTCATGTTAACCATAACTGCTCTAATTGTTTTATTATACTTTTTATTTGTTTTTGTTTTTTTAATTCTTTTAATTCTTCTTTAATTGTATTTCTTGTTGTTCATTTTATATTATTAATTTCTTTTTTAGAAAATTTAGATGCTTCTCATATTTCTTCTAAAAATTTTTTTGTATTATTAATTTCATCTTTATTTTCATTTCTTTTTAGTAGTAAAATTGTAAGATCATCATTAAAATTTGCTCCTGCTCTAAAAATTTTTACATTTTCTATTAAATAATTATGTATATCTTTTATATTTTCTTTTTTATAAGATATTGCTATATTTTTAAATGCATCTTCTAACCTTTTTAATCAATAAAATTGTCAATCAGGAGATTTAGCCTCAATTAATCAATCACTATAAGTTAATAAAATATCTCAATCTTCCATTTCTATACTTTTTAATTTTATATCTTCATAATTTTTAATTAATCTTATTCATGCAGCTAATCATCAAGGAATAATTTTTTCAACAGTTTTAGTTTTATTTCTATATATAAATATAGGTTCATGTCATAGTCAGATAAAATTTATTTTTGCTACATTTTCTTTAAATATTTCAAAAAATATTCAAGTTATAAAATTCATAGACTTCAAGTCTTGTTTTAATCAATTATTTATCTCATAAATTAGCTCTTTAAATGATTTATACTCTACAAATTTATTGAAAAATCTTGTAAGAAGAGTAATTATGAATCATGCCTTAATTCAATGTCCTGTTGCATCACCTATAAAAAAAGTATATTTCTTTTTTATTTCATTAAATCAAAAAGTATCACCAGAGATTTTCTCAGCTCACAGTATTTTTCAATACATCTCATATCAAAGCATATTATCTTTTATTATTTCTTTTACTAATCATTTATGGATATTTTCTAACTTCGAAGTTGCTATATCATTTTTTACTTTATTTTGCTCATCAATAAGTAAAGTAATTTCATCTAAAAGTTTTTTATTTTCTATTTTTTTTTGTATTTTTTTATAAAAATTTAATTTTTCTTTTATTTTTAATATAAATGGTAAAGAATTTTTTTTTGATAATTTATTATTATTTTCAATATTAATATTGCTAGTATTTCATATTAATTTTAATGCTTCAAGTTTAGAGTTTTGATTTAATTTTTTTTCTTGCTTTTCTTTTTCTTTTTCTATATGTTTTAATATTATTTTTTTCTCTATATTATAAAATTTTATTACAATTTCTTTTCAAGAATTCTCATTTAAAAATTGTGATAATAATTTAAGTGCTTCTGATCATTTTCATATTTCAGATAAAGTTTTAATTTCAGTTTTAATTATTTGAAATCTTAATTTAAATTTTTCTTTTTCTATTTTTTTATTGTATTTTTCTTTTTTTATTGATAATTCTCTTTTTAGTTTATCTAATTCTTTTTGTTTTTTTAAAAACTTAATTTTAATATTTTCCCTTTCTTTATTTATTTTATAATTATCTGAAGAATCATCTATTCTACTTAAAATATATTTATATGATTCTAGTTCTTTTTTTGAAATTTCACTAATAGCTTTTTCAGCTTTTTCCCACTGCAAAGTAATAATAAAAAACTTTATTGTTTTTATTACTTCTTTATAATCTCTGATATTTTCAGTATTTATTTTTTTATTTTTTAGTTTTGTTTTATTTTTTAAAAAATCAAACATATTTTTTATTATATTAATTTAAGTGCTTCTTCTACTGTTGTTTCTCAAAGTAAAGCTTTGAGTAGTCAATCCTGTATAATTGTTATCATTCAATGTTTTATAGCTTCATCTTTCATCTCATTAGCTGTTGCTTCATTTAATATTAATGGTTCAAGGTAATCTTCAACTATTAATACTTCATGTATTCATAGCCTTCATTTATATCAAGTACCATTACATTTTTCACATCAAGTTCATTTATAAAATTGTAATTCAGTTATACTTTCTTTATCTAATATAGGTCTCAAAATTTCTCTTGCTTTATTAAATTCAGTTTCTTTTGGTGTAAATTCTTTTTTACAATTTTTACAAATTTTTTTTCAAAGTCTTTGAGAGATTACCATTTTCATAGCTGAACTAAGCAAAAATGGCTCTACTCCCATGTTTATAAGTCTTCAAATTGTTCATGGAGCTGAATTGGTATGAATTGTTGATAATACTAAATGCCCAGTTAATGCTGCCTCTACTGCTAAAGTAGCTGTTTCTTTATCTCTTATTTCTCATACCATTATAATATCTGGATCTTGCCTAAGAAGTGTTCTAAGTCCTGAACCAAAACTATATCATATTTCTGGTTTTACTTGTGATTGGTTTACAAACTCTATATCATATTCTATTGGATCTTCAAGGGTTGAAATATTATACTCAAGTGGATTATAATTTTTTAAAATACCAAATAGTGTTGTAGATTTTCAAGAACCAGTAGGTCCAGATACAAGTATTATACCATATGTGCTTTTTAATGCCTCTCTTACTTTAGATAAATTTACATCAATTAATCCTAAAGCCTCAATATTAGTTAATGCAGAGTCTTGCTTTAAGATTCTCATTACAACTTTTTCTCAATATTTTGTTGGAAGAGTAGAAAATCTTACATCTACATTTTGTTCTTCTTTTTCATAATGATAAATTATTTTTCAGTCCTGAGGTTTTTTATTTTCATCTATTTTTACTTTAGCTAAAACTTTTAATCTAGTAACTATGGCAGAAGTATTTCTATTATCTACTTTATCATAAATAAAAAAATCTCAATCTTGCCTAAATCTAACCATTATAAAATCTTCATTTGGTTCTATATGTATATCAGATACTCATTTTTCTATAGCATTTTTAAACATAGTATCTATATAATTTACTATATCAGATAAATCTTTTTTTATACTCATTGAGGCAAGTTCATCAATTTTATGTAATAGAATTTTTTCCATATTTCTTAATTATAAATTTACTTTTATTAAATTATATCATTTTATAGTATCAAAAGTATAGTAAAACTTCTTTACTTTGAATTTATTTTACTTTTTAATAAATTTCTATTCCAATCTCATCAGTTTTAATATTTCTATTAGTATATTCTAAAGTAAGTCTCACTGTATATATTCAAGGTTTTTTATAAAAATGATTAGGTGAAATTTGTGTTGAAGTATTTCAGTCACCAAAATCCCAAAAATATGTTGCAACTTCTCAAATTGATTCTTCAGCTGAAAAATCAATTTTTTGGAAAGTTTCAGCTCTTTTTAAGCTTAATTTTATTTTAGCTTTTTGTCCTTTATCTTTTAAAACTAAAGTTCTAGTTATACTAAATTTTTCTCAAGTAGTTGTAACAGCGGTTAGTTTTATTTCATAAATTCACGGCTTAATATATCTATGTCAAGTATTTCTTGCATCTCTTATATCTGGAGGAGTTCAATCTCAATAATCAAAAATAAATTTAGCTATATCTTTTCATATTACTCTTGATCCACTAGCATCAAATTGAACTATTACAGGTACATAAGAGCTAGGCTTTATAATTTTAAGCTCAAGAATAGCCTCCTTATATATAGATGATATATAAATATATTCAATAATCTTTATTATTTCATCTTTATTATTTCTATTTGTAAAAGTATATTTAACCTTTAAGTTACTTTCTCACTCATTATTTATACTAAAATCTACTATATTTCCTTTTTTTTCAAAAACTCAATCATTATCTAAATCCCAAGAGATATTTTTTATTCTATATTTTGGATTTATACTTCTAATTTTTCTTGCATCTATTCTTAGTATACTAGGAGCAGGAATACTATCTAGATAATAAATATTATTATTTTCTTCATATTTTATATATTTTTTACTATCAAGTTCAATATTTTCTATTGAAAATAATAAGTTATTTTTTATTTTTATACTTTTTTCTATATCTATAGTTAAAGGGTCTATTATATGTTCTATATTTTCTGAATCAATAATTGTTAATTGAATTTTATGTTTTCAATATCTTTTAAATTCATGATTTATTCTACTTGATCATTCTAAATCAATTAAATTAGCTTTTTTATTTAGCGTAGTTTTTTTATCACTTCATTTTGAATCAAAATCTTGTATTTTCCATATGTATTCTTTTATAAAAGCATCTCACATATTTGTTTTGGGATTCTCAAAAATAAAACTGTATCTATTTTTATTATTAATATCTTTTATAGCTTTAATTTCTCAAGAAATATTGGATTTATTTCAAACTCCTACGATAAAAATTTTATCTAACATTTCTTGCTCTTCTCATCCTGTAATGATTTTTAATCAGTAATACTCTTCTCACTGAAATATATTTTTGGAATGAAATTTAAAAGAAGTGCTTTTTTCTTTTCTTAAAGCTTGTGATATTATTTGATTTGCCTCATTGTCTGTTTTACCCTTTAAAGAAGGGATATAATACCATTTAATATTTCATAAATAAGAAAGATCACTTGCATCAAAAATAAATCTTACTCCTCAATTATCTAATTGTATTTCAGTAATTTCAATAATATTATTTAAGTTTATATTTCATATTTTATATTCTTTTTTATCTTCTTCTGATTTAATATTTAATCATTCAATTATTAATTTTACAGGAGTTAGTCATTTTTTATAAAAAGTATGTATTAATATATAATCTCATACTGGTTTTTCTATTTTTTCTTCTCATATTACCCAAGTTGTTTTTTTTGCTGTAAATCCATCATCAGCAAGTTTTTTCATAAATTCTTCATTATTGAATCTAATTGTTATAGGACCAATAATATTTTCATTTATATTTATTTTTGATGAGTTTTCATCAAAAATTGATGATAAATATTTTGAGTTATCAAAAAATTCAATTTGTCAGTAATTTAATCATTTTAAAGAATTAATTTGATTATATAAAAACATCCATATTACTAATGTAGCAGTTGATAAAATCAAGAAAAATATAGCTATAATCACTCTGCCCGCCTTTTTTTTCTTATACTCTTTTTTGGTTAAAAGAGCCTTATAACTAAAAACAAATAAAAATATTATCTCTATAAGAAGTAGAAATCAAAAAATTCAATTAACTAATTTTTCAGAAAATTCTTTTATTGCATTAGTGTCTATTCAAAGATTATTAAAAAATTGTAAATCTGATACAGATGTAGAATTAAATAAAATTATAGATAGAAGTACTCATCAAATTACTATTGTTGTAAATAATAATCCAGAAAAAATTCATATCATTTTAGAAAAACTAATTTTTTGTTTTTTCTTCTTTGCTAGTTTTTTTTACTTTTATAAATAATTTTTCTCATAAATTAGAAGAAACAGTTTTAGATAATATTTTATATACTGTATTGTTTATATTTATTTCTGTTTTTCATTCTTGAGTGGAAGTAATTTCTTCTACTTTTAATTTTGTTAAAGCTTTAGCCTTTAGTATTATATGTAAATATATTGGATATTTTATATACTTAACTTCTTTTTCTAAATTATCTTTTCTAAAACTAACCTTTACTTTATCTTCTTCTGGCTCTAAAATAAAAAAATCATAGTTTTTAGAAACTAAATATTTTATTAAATATTCAATAGAACTTATATTTATATCAAATATTATTTTTTCTTCTTCTTTGTCTTTATTTTTTTCTAAAGATTTTTCTTTTATTATAGAAGTATTTTTAGGATTTTCAGATTTTATATTCTCTTTTACATTAATAATATTAACCTCACTTAAAACATCACTCTTATTTGAAAATGAGTCTTTTTTTTCTATTAAATTATTATTTTCTTGTAAAGTTTCTTTTTCTGAAACTTCTTTTTTGAAATTAATATTTTTATTTTTTTGATTTGTTTCTAGATTTTCTAAATCTAAATTCATCTTACTAGGATCAAACATATTATTAATATAATTATTATATATATACATATGATAGCATAAAATAAAATAAAATACAAAAAAATAATTAGACATTTAAGCTAATTATTTTTTTATATTATATATAAAATCATTAATTTTTAGTTCTTCTCAATAAATAATATTAATATTTCTTATACATTTTGCTGCCTCATCAGTTGGACAGAAAAATATTTTAGAATTTATCCTATTATCTAAATAGATAATTCAAGGCCTTGTGATATTTATTTTTTCTTTATTAAATACAAAAAGTTGCTTTAAACTTTTATCTATATCTGATGTTATATCAAATATTAATCTTGTATTATTATTTATAATAAAATGTAATTCTTTCTCGGTTTTATAATAAAGAATACTATTTATTTTTAGATTTGTTATATTATGTAATAATTGCTTTTTTAAATATTGTATTTTTTCTAAATCTTTTTGTCTTAATATTTTTTTATAATCAGGATATTTATCAAGTTCAAAATTTTTAATAAGTAATTCAGTTTTGTTATACTTCAAGGGCATTTCTTTCAGAGTGTATTTTTTTCAACTATATGGAATTAAGGCTCAGTTTTGAGTAATTAAATAATTTTTTGAATTTATATTTGTTTTAAAAATTGCAGGATAAGAGTAAACTGTAATAAGAATTTTATTGGGATATTTTTTATTTATATCTATTTTTTGTGTGTTTTGCTTTATATCAAATATTATTTTTTTTACCTGCCTCTCATCTATATTAAAAATTACTAAATTATTTAAAAAATTTAATTTTTTTTCTAGGATATTTATATTTGAAAGTCAATCAGGAGATATTATTTTTAATTCTTGTATTTTGAAATAATTAGTTTCCATAATAAATACCCAAATACTTAATATTAATATAATTATAAATATAATTATATTAATATAATTTTTAGATTTAAACTTAAATTTAAATCTTAATTGAATATTATATTTTTTTCTTTTATTTTCTTCACCTCAAGAGTACTTGTTTCGCTTAGTACTTTTTCTTTCTTTTCTTAATTTTCTATACTCATCTATTTTTTTTATTTTTTTAAAATTAAAAAATGAAAAAAATTTTTTTATTTTTTTAATAAAAAGACTTATTTTTTGTTTTTTATTTTTTTGCACCCTAAGGGCACTTGTTTCACTGCGCATTTTTTTTAATAAAAAAATTATAATTTATTTATTGTTTCAAGTATTTCTGAGCTAATTTCTCAGCTTTCATCATATTTAAATCTTATTTTTGGTATTTTTCTGATAGATAACTTTTTATGTAATTCTCTATTTATTTTAGGAGCATATTTTGCTAAAGTTTTTGTTAAGATATCTTTTTTATTAAAAGCAGAAACAAATATATCTAAATATGATAAATCAGAGCTTATTTCTATTTTTACAATATTTATTAATCAAAAACTAGATTCTAACTCCCTTAATTCTTCTATAAAAAATTCTGATATAATTTTTTGAGAAATACTTTTTAATTTTTTAATTCTTTCTTGATTCATTTTTTATTTTTATTAATATATAATTATGTTTTTTTTAATAAAAATATAATAAGAAAAAAAAATGTTTTGACAAATAAAAATTAAGAATATACTTTATAAGTATTATTTTATAAAATAGTTAATAAGGGATAGAAATACTATGATTTATGCAGTTAAAAATGATTGAGAATCTAATGAAAAATTGATTCTTAGATATAAAAAATTATTTTTTAGTTCTAGAATTACTCAAAAACTAAGAAAAGAAAGGTATGCGATTAGCAAACCAACTAAGAAAAAACTTAGAGAAAAAGCAATTATTAGAGAAACTTATAGAGACTTAAGTACTAAAGTTTATTTTTAGTTAAATTTCTTAAAAAGATACTTTAAAATTTAAATTGTTTTCTAAAAAATAGAGTAAATAAGAAATACTCTATTTTTTTAGTGAAAAAAATATTATTTATAATATAAAAATATAGATACTAAAATAGTATTTAAATTAAAAAGTGAGATAAAGTCTATTTATAGATTTTATCTCACTGAATCTTTTAAAACTATAAATTTATAGTTTTTTTAAACTATTCTTCTAACATCTTCTCCAATTTCTTCTTCTATTTCTTCTTTAAATTTCATATAAAGTTTAGGTGTTATAATTTCTTTTTTATATAAACTTTCTATAACTTCTTCTTCTATTTTTAAAAGTGTTTTATTTGTAAGGTTGGATTCTATAATCATTATAGAAGATCTGTATTTATCTCATATAAATTTCATTTTTTCTAAAGCTTGATTTAAAAATTTTTTATAAGTAGAGATTATTTTATTTATATTATTTTTATCAAAACCAAAATCAATTTCAAGCAGTAGATTTAATTCTTTTATTACTCTTCTTGTTATTATAACTCTTGTTCTATTTCTAATATACTTACTTATATGGTCTTCTGCTTTATGTCTAAAATAATTTCTAAATTTTTCGAAAATATCATAGCTTTCTTCTTTATTGTCTATTTTATCAGAAAATTGATATTTTCATTCTTCTAATCTTTCTATTTGTCTTGTTATTTTTCTAAGAATAAAAGTAAAATTATCTTCACTAATTTCATTATATTCAAATAGTTCTTTTAAATATTTTTTTTCTACTCAAAGTGCATAAAGTCATATTGCTCTTTGAATTAATTTATTTCACTGTTTTCATTGTTTTTGTAGTAATTTTTTTAGACTTTTTGTATCATTTTGTAGCTTTAAATCATATTTATTTTTAAGTTCTGAATATTCATCAAAAGTTAAATAATGTTTTTCATATAATTTATTTAATTTTTTTATTATTTTAATATTTGCTAAAATTTTTGCTTCATCATATTCAAATTCTTCTAAAGGATGAAGGTCTGTTACTCACATTCTTTTCATCATATAAGCAATTGTTGTAGCCTTTATAAAAAGAGTAAACATTATTGCTCAAATTGTAATCACAAGGATAAAATCTCTTATATCAAAGTCAAATTCCCATCAAACATTCTTTTGAAATTCTAAAATTTTATGATAGTTTTCATGTCCTTCATCTGGAATCATAAGTGCCATCATAAGAGCTAAGGCTCATCTAAGACTTCCCCAGGATAGCAAATGCTGCCATTTTCTTGAAATTTTTTGTTCACTACTTGAAAATGAATTTAGTATTGATATAGGAAGATAGACTCAAATTGCTCTTGCAATCATAACTACTATTATAACTACTATAATAGGTAGTATAAATTCACTAAAATTAATATCTATATCAGCTAAAATAAGTCATATTAATATAAATACAAGTGAATTTGAAATAAATGCAAAGTAACTCCAAAACATCTCCATATGATGCTCTACTTTTGGAGATATCTTATATTTTCCATAATTTCAAATAATTATTCAAGCAATTACAGTAGCAATAACTCATGATATTCAAATAAAATCTATATCAAGTGTATGATGAAAATAATGAGTTATTAACTCAGCTAAAATAAATGTTAAATGAGCCAAAACCATTGTAAGAGTTATTTCAAGTGCTTCGTTATTTTTAATTTTTCAAATTATTTTTGAAAATATAACTCAAGTTATTCATCAAAATATCATTCATCAAATTATCATTGATAAAAATGAAATAGTTCAATGTGCAAAAAGCTCTGTATTAATAAGAGTTCATTCTAAAATTATAGCAAGAATAAGTAAAAATAAAGCTAAAGCTGTACCATCATTAAATAAACTTTCTCCCTCAAAAATAAGTGCTAACCTTCTAGGTGCTCAAATATTTTTAAATATTGATAAAACTGCAACAGGATCAGTAGCAGAAATAAGTACTCAAAATAAAAGACAAACAATAAATGGGATATCAAATCAAACAAAAGGTAGTAAAAAGAATAATGCTGTTCAAATAACAAGAGAAGATATCATTAATCAAAAAATAGCTAGTGAGCTAATTACTTTCCAATCTTTTGTTATCTCTCTATAATTTATATTATATGCTGATTCAAAAAGCAATATAGGTAAAAATACAAAAAATAGTAGTTCAGGAGTTAATTTGAAATGATTAATAAAATCAAATATTTCAGTATTTGAAAGAGGAACAAGCATTAAACCTACTATTACAAGTAGAACAGTATAAGGAAATTTGATTTTTTTAGAAATCAAAAAAACTCAAGTAGATACTATTAAAAGAAATATTAGTGAAAACGCAGAACTTAAAAAAGTTATTTCCATTTATTTTTTATTAAATATATATATAAATATAAGTTTAAAATATTATCTTTTTTTTCTAGAAGTCAATAAAAAAATGTGATTTTATCACATTTTTAAATTAATAAATTCAGTTCTATCAAAAGGTAATTCTCATTTTTGTTTATATGTTTCAATTTCTTCAGTATGTTGCCCTAAAGTTTGAAGGAAAATATCTTTTATTTCTCAATAAGGAACTACAATTTTTGCTTCTATGTTTTCAAAAATTTTAGTAGCATTTTTTGTTCAAAGAATTATTAAAATATCAACATCACCAAAGAAATCCATAATTTCTTCTTTTATTTCAAAATTATCTTCTGAAATAATTACAAGATGTTTTCCATCAATTAAAAAATTATAATAAAGGTTATCTTTATATTTTTTCACTTCAAGTAAAATTTCACTTTTTTCATATTCTCAAGAAGAACTAACATCATAAGAATCAAGTAAAACATTTTTAGTTTCTATATTGAATCTAATTTGTTTTTTAGTTGAAGTTTGAATAACTAAATCTTTTTTTTCATAAAAAATATCTAACATACTATTTTTTTATAATTAAATAAAATAAGTTTTATTTCTATTTATAATTGGGTATAAATCAAATTTTATTGGGATTTCTTTTATTTTGTTTATATTAACCCACTCATATCAAACAAATCTTTCTTCTTTTTGTACAATTGGTTGTTCATTTCAATTATATCTAACCAAAAATAAATAGACATCTTTATCAATTAATGGATTTCACTTTAAGTATCAAGCAGTAAATGTATAGTTTAGTTTTGTAATAAATTTAATAACCTCTAAATCTGAGATTTTTAGACCAGCTTCTTCACTTATTTCTCTAATAGCTGCATCTTTTGCAATTTCTCATTGTTCAATATGTCATTTTGGAATTACAAATTCTTCATTATTTTTAGAATTAATCCATTTCAAAAGAAGTATTTCAATTTTATTATCATTTTTTCTATACACTATTCCACCAGAACTTTTTTCATATTGTCTAGCCATAGTTTTTCATATAATGTAAATTATTATAATTTATATTAATAAAAAAAGCTAAAAACTCAAATTTATGTTTTTAAAAAAATTATAAAATTAATTAATGACTCTTGCAAGATCCTTCTCCACAACACCCTCATTCACCTTTAGAATTTTCTTGATTTGCTTGCTCTTCAATAAAAGCCATAAAACTATCTATTAATGACTCTATCATTTCTGAGTCTTCCATTATTTCTTTTCATTTAGAATTTGGAATAACCTGCTTTAATAAATCAAGTGATTCTCTATATTTTTCATTAATTTCAATACTAATTTTATTACACATATTTTTTAATTAAAAATTATATTAAATTATTTTATTTAATAAAATAGTATTTTTAAAAAAAGTTTTGTCAAATTAAATAAATTACATTAAATAAATTACATTTCTTTTCTTAAATAGAAAAAAAAGAGCCAAATAATTTTGACAAATAAAAATAAATATATATAGTAAAAACACTTTAATTAATTATATATAGTATTATGAGCTTAAATTGTATAGATGAAGATTTTTATAGTAATAGTGAAAAATGACCTTCTAATAAAGAGTTAAGTTGAATTGAATCTGTAGATGTAAAAATACCTATTGGAGAAGAAGTATCATATATACTTAATAATGATCCAGCAAGCCTAAATAAATGAGATAATATAACTTGGTGTGTTGCACAAGAATTCTCTCATACTGCATGAAATATATCAACACATATTCAACCAAAATACTATAATGTATAATTAAAAAATAAAAGAAAATATGAAAGAAAATATAAAAATGGAAAATTTATGTTATAAAGAAAAAATAAAAAGATATAAACAAGAATTAAATGAACTATTAAAAGAAATAGAAAATTTAGGTGAATTCAAAATGTGAAATACTTTTGAAATTAATTCTGAAAAATTTTTTAAGAAATTCACTATAAAAAAATGACAAAATATTGAAATTATAGGGATAAGTAAGCCAGAAGACTCAACAAAAACAACTACAATAGAATTTAAAACAGGAGAAAGTGAAGAAATATATGCATTATCACAATGAATATTTATGATTAATTTTTGTAAGGCCAATTCAATAAAGCAAGATGAATTAAGAAAAAAATCAAAATGTCTTGAAAAAGAATTAGAAAAATTACAAGGAAAAGTAAGTTGAAATGAAAAATTAAAAGGTGAAGTAAATAAGACTAAAAATAAAATTTCAAAATTATTAGAAATGGCTAATTTATTAAAACAACTCTTTTTAAAAAGTAAAAAACAATAATATCTATTGTTTTTTTTAAGGATTATTTTAATATAAATATATTATTAATTAATTTAAAATAAAATGATAAAAAGCCAAACTCCAATACTTTTTTTTGACACTGAGACTACAGGGATTTTAAAAGATGAAAAATGAAATATAACTTCAAATTGAAGTATGATTCAATTAGCTTATAGAAAACTAGAAGATTGAAAAAAAACTGATAAAAATTATTTTTTTATGACTGATACTAGGATTGAAATTGGTTCAATGGCTGTTCATGGAATTTATCCAAAAATGTTAAAAGAAAAATCAGAAGAAAAATATTTAGATGATAATATGAGAAGTAAGCTTGAAAAAGAATTTACACAAAATATTTTGGTTGCACATAATATGGATTTTGATAAAGATGTTATGCAAAAAGAAAATATTAAAATGTGAGATAAATTAATTGATACTTTGAAAATTGCAAAAGTACTATGGAGTGAATGAGTATTGCAAAATAGTTTGTGAGAAGAGCCTGAATATGTAAATTTACAATATTTAAGATACTTCTTTGAATTATATGAAATAAATAATTCTGACTGAATTTCTGAATGCACAACTGCTCATGATGCTTTTTGAGATGTTGTTGTTTTAGAAAATATATTTTATAATTTATTTAGTATTATTAAAAATAAGTTAAATTTAGAAAATAATGAGGTTTTGGAAATAATGATAAGTATGACTAGAAAAGAGTTTATTCTTATAAAAACTATGAGAATAGGAAAGTATAGAGGTAAAAGTTTTGAAGAAGTTTCTCAAATTGATCCAAGTTATTTAAATTGGATTATATGAGCTGATTTTACAGAAGATATTAAATATACTTGTAAGGTTTGGCTTAGGAAAATTGAAGATAGAAAATACTTTAGTTAAAATAAATTTATAATCAAATTTTAAATGTATACATATATAAAAAAGTCTCCTTTTAGTTTTGATGAAACTTTGGATGAGCTTAGAATTGCTTTTTCTCAGAAAGGATTTTGAGTAGTTTCTAATATAGATATTAGTAAAAAAATTAGAGAAAAAGTTAATCCAAATTTTTGACTCTATACTAATCTGGGGTTTTGTAAACCAGAATTAGCCAATAAATACTTATCAGAAGATATAAATATATGAGTATTTATGCCATGTAATATTTCAGTTTATGAACAATATTGAGATATATATATATCAGCCTGATTACCAGAAAATATAATAAGTAAAGTTATAAAAAATAAAAATTTAAATAGCTTAAGTTCTGAGATTTCAAAAACTATGAAAGAAATAGTTGATAGCATATAAATAATATTATAATAGTAATTATACAAATTAATATATAATATTTTTTATAAAAATTCTATTTAAATATATTTTATATACTACTTTTTTAAATTTTAATTTTTTTAAATTATGAAAATATTTTTTCTCACAATAATAGTATTATTATCATTTTTATGGTTATGGCTTTCATTTTCTTTATTTAGGCTAAATTCTGAAGAGATGACTAATAGTATACTTTATGAAATAATTTTTTTTGTAGGAATTATTGTTTTTGGTTTTTTTATGGGTAGATTCTTTTGTTTTTCTGAAAATATAAAAAAATGACAAAAAATATTTTTTACAAAAAATAAAGAAAAATCAGAAGAAGAAAAAAATGATAACAATTTAAAAATCATAGAGTGAATATGATCAAAAATAGAGGACCTTTTAAAATTAAATTGAATAACAAATATTAAAGAGTTAAGTGATTCTAGTTATGATGAAATAAAGATTATTCTAGAAAAAACTTGAGAAGAATTTAGAGTCATAAATCTTAGATCTTGGCCTTATCAAGCTGAGCTTGCTCACACAAAACAATGGGGAAAACTCAGAGAATATCAAGATTTTCTAATATGATGATTATCAAAAAGTGAATTTAATAAATAAAAATTAATAAAAAAATTAAATTTCATTTAATTTTTTTATTAATTGTGAGATATTTTTAATTTGTAGTAATTTTATTTTTTTAGAATTATTTTTTATTTCTGGACAAAAAATTCTTTTAAATCACATTTTTTCAGCTTCTTTTATTCTTTTTTCAATATGTATTGGTTTTTTGATAATTCATGTTAGAGATATTTCTCAAATAAAAATAGTATCTTTTGGAAGAGGTTTATTTATTTTACTTGATATTATTGAAGCAGCAATAGATAAATCAATTCATGGCTCATCTATTTTTAGTCATCTAGTTATATTTGTATACACATCATGTGAATCGAGAGTTATTCAAGTATATTTTCATAAAACAGCAATTATTAAATCCAATTTAGAAGAATTGATTCATCTAGATGACCTTTTAGGATAACCAAATTTTGTATAAGTTGTAAGGCTTTCAGTTTCTATAATTAAAGCTCTAGTTCATTCTATAGTTATACTTAAGCTAGAACCAATAGTTGCTTCATTATTATTTATAAACTCAAGACCTGGATTTGTTATATCTTTAAGTCCAGATTCTAGCATTTTAAATAATCAAATCTCAGAAGTATTTCAAAATCTATTTTTTAAAGCCCTTAAGATTCTTAGATTATCATATTTTTCTCATTCAAAAAATAAAACAGTATCAACCATATGCTCAAGAGCTTTAGGGCCTGCAATTTCTCACTGTTTATTTATATGTCAGACTATAAAAACAGCTACATTATTAGTTTTTCAGTACTTAGTTAAAAGCTCAGCAATGTGTCTTACCTGAGAAATACTTCAAGACACAGATTGAAGTGAGCTTGAATGAATAACTGAAATAGAATCAATTATTAAAATATCACATTTATTTTTCTTTAAAGTTTCAAGTATATTTTCTATATTATTTTCAGCCAACAATTGTATATTATCTCCACAAACTCAAAGTCTTGAGGCTCTATTTCAAATTTGATACTCAGTTTCTTCTCAACTAATATATATTATTTTTTTATCACAAATCCATTTACCAAGCTCTAAAGTAATAGTAGATTTTCAAATTCCAGGCTCTCAAGTCAAAAGAGTAATTCATCAAGGAGTTATTCATCAACCCATAACAGAATTTAGCTCACTAGAGCTTGTTATAATTTTTTCTAGTTTTTTATCTTTTTTAATTTCTATTATCTTTTGCAGGGTTTGTGCTTTTCACTTTTTAGCTTGAGTATTACCAGAAACTTTTGTCTCTTTAAATTCTTTAACAGTAGACCAAGCTTTACAAAAATCACACTGCCCAGACCATTTTATACTCTCATTTCAACAATCTGTACAAATATACATATTTTTTTATTATTAATATTTTATATAAGTATATAAAAGATATATAAAAATTCAAATTATTTTTTACTTAATATATAATTACAAAAAAAAATCATACTTAGATATTTTTAAGATTTCGAATAATAAAAATAAATAAACCTGTAATCTCAAAATACTAAAATTTACCATACTAAAAAAATGTTAAACTAAATAACTTAGCTTAACATTTTAAATATATATTTTTCACTATCTTCTTAAAAAAATCAAATTAATACAATTTAGATGCTCACTTCCTAGTACCAAACCACATATTTCAATCAGAGTCTTGAGCTATTGATATTACACCATTACTAACCAATCAATCTGACGTAGTGTATGAAGTCCAACTAGTTCAGTCAAACTTAGATACTCATCAATCAGTACCAAACCACATA
>CAZPIB010000002.1:0-49298 GCA_964586815.1 uncultured Candidatus Peribacteria bacterium
TTCAGTTTTAGGAGCTTCAGTTTTAGGAGCTTCAGTTTTAGGAGCTTCAGTTTTATTTAATGTTTTTGTCATAATAGTAATTATATTAATAATAAAAATACAAAGTTAATTATTTGTGGTATAGTTACTATAATGTTCTTTTAAAAAAAAGCAAAAGATTTTTTACCAAACTTTTCTTAGTCTTTTTTTCTTTTTAGGTTCAAAAACTTTATTCCAATCTTCTAAATTATCTTTTTGATCTTCTGTTGTATGATTACTTCTTTTAACTAAGTTTCTTATCTTAGCAATATGTAATCCAACTAAAAAACTATTTGTAATATCATCTTTAAACATACTTTTCATAGCAAGCCTACCCTTATTATCTTCATCTTCATAGATAAAATTCATTTCTTCTAATAAATCTTTATTTGAGGTTTTTAAAACCTCAACTATTCATTCTTCCATAAAATCTACTGCATTTCATATTAATCTAGTTTTAGAGACTCTCCAATCTATCCCTTTTGATGATTCTGTATCTCAAGAAGTATATCAGATTTTAATGAGTGTTTTATCTTTAAAAGTATGCTTAAATGCTTCATTGAATCATTCTCATACTCATCTAATATCAACTCAATATACTATCTTTGGAAAACTTCAGAATTGTTTAATGATTGTTTTTTGATAATATGAGATTTGTGTACTCCATTGTTTTTTATGAGATTTAGGTACAAATCCAGATAAAATAACATATATCTTTCAGTTAATAATATATAGAACTGTAAAAGCACTTCTATCTGCTCAAGGTCTAGCTGGATCAAAAGTAATAATAAAATATCACTCTTCTCAAATAATTGGATATGAACTGGTTTGTAATGGCTTAAAAAGAATATCATCTCAACTGTTCCAGCTACAAAACCATTGCCTTTGATTTTTGGCTTTTGCTTGATTTTTCATAACTCTTTCTCTAAGCTTTGGATTAACTAGAGGATTTTGAGTAATATCAATTTGATAATAACTAACATCTGGTAGTGATTCTGATTTAACTGCAATTTTAATTCATGCTAATTCAATTCCTTTTTTTGCCTCCATTATTAAATCATAATAATATCATTTAGCAGTTTTTCAAGGAGTTCAAATTAAAATCATTCTTCAATTAGTTGTAGCAAGAGTTGGTTCAAGTACTTCTTCAAAAACATAATCACTAATTAATTGAGCCTCATCAATAATGATATTACTTAAAGTTAATCATAGTACATTTTCAGCATCTCAATCTAGTGTTCTAAAATAGATCTTAGTTCAACTTTTTGTATTTAAAATATATCATTCAGATTTAAAGTGAGTAAATATCCCATCATCAAATTTATTAATAAACTTCAACATATAATTTCTAATTACATCTGTGGTTTTTTTAATATATCATCCAACTAAAGTATCTTCATTTGGTAGAAAACTTAATTCAACTGCTTTTTCAGCTATTGTCAAAGAATTATGAGTCAATATTCAGTTAGAAAAATATAATTCATCATCTGATTTTACCGCTATAGTTACAACTTTTTCTTCTCAAATATATTCTATGTTTTTTATTTTAACCCAAAGATAATCTAACCAACTTTCTAAATTATCTCAAATAAAGTGTTTTGATTTTATTTTTCTTCTTTGAAAAGGATAAGATGGCTTCTTATTGGTTCTACTAGTATTGGTTATATTATTGACTGCATCTAATGGTATTAATGAAACTTTTCAATTAGTTTGAATGTTGTTATCTGTTAATCTTGCTTTAAATTTTGTATAATTTAATTTTGTAGTTATATCTATTTTTGAATCTAATAAAATAAGACTCTCTTTGTTAGTTATATATAAATAATAAGCAAATTCTCTATGTTTTTTAAAATTACTTCTTATTTTTTTAGTTCTTATAGCACAGATAACCCCTAACTTTAATAATAATAATTGAAGTTGAATAATTAATTGTTTCGAAGTAGAACAATATTCAATACTAGCTGCTCTATTATTAGATATAGATAAATATGCATCAGTGTTAAATATTCATTCAAGAAAAGCCCATTGATTAATATTACTTGTTAAAAATACTTTATTGTCTATAAATTTTTCATAAGAATATAAATCCACTCAATTAAAATTAGTCCTTTGTTTATATTTTTCAATATTATAAATATTTGATGTTCATTTTAAATTTGAAGTAATTTTATATTCAGAGATAATATCTTTTAGTCTATTATGGTTTCAAGAAATTTGATTAGTTTTCCTGCATCAATCTCAAATAAAGTATCAAAGAAGCATAAAATCTTCTCTTGTGTGTGTTTCTTTTTTATTATCATTGTATCAAAAAGAGTAATTAAATGCTGTAGGAATGAATAAGTTAGCTTCTCTTTGTAGCCTTTCTTGTATTTTTCTTTCAGGAAGTGTTCTATTCTTATTTAATCTTCTGTTTTCTTTTAATATATCTAATTCTTTATTTAAATTAATGAATTTTTCAAATAAAGATTTAGCATTTATATAATGTTCTTTATTATTTAATTTATTTGCATCCCATTTTTCTCAATTAAAATTATGAGAAAGTGGTATTCTATGTTCTTCAGATATTGTATGTTCCATTCAATTTTCTAAAGTAATCTTATAACTTGGTTTTTTTGAATAAGAAAGTTGTGTGATTTCAGTAAATTTATAATTACTTCACAATATTTTATCTCATACCTTTACGTGTTGGGCTTCTTTATATCAATAATCTTGACAGAATACCTTTTGGTTGTATAGTACACTTTTACCTAGTTGTCTACTTCAATCAAGTAAGATTATTGGAGAATCATCCTGTAGTAGAGTATCTTGCCATTTTATATAGACTTGTTTAGTTCCCCATTTTGGCACAACATAAGGGGAGTATCAAGTTATCTTTCTTATTGCATCTCTTGAAATTGTTAAAACTTTCTTTTTCTTTTTATTTTTATTTTTATTTTGTTCTGGTTTTTGAATTGTAGGTCTTTCAGTCTGAATAAAAGTATTATTTCTTCAGTCTTTTTTAACTAACCATAATTTAAGTTCATCAATTTTATAATAATATCATTTAAAGAAATAGAAATTATTGTATTGTGATCTTGTTTTTTCAGAAATGATTTTATTATAGTATTCATGTTTAGAATATAATTCTATCATTTTTATGGTATGCTCTTGTTGTTTTGTTATATCAGTAAAAATCATAGCATTATCAATATTCTCAAAATGAAATTCAAAAGGCAAAGTAAAATACCTAAGATTTTTCCATTTCTTAGGTTCTGCTTCTGGTATTAAATCCTCCTGAGCTGGATTGAATGTTCAATTTTTAACTAGCCAATATTTATCTATCATTTTTATTATAATTAATATCTACGCTTTCATAATGTGCAATAAGCATTGACATAAAACCAGACATTGTTAATTCTAATTTTGAAGATTCTTCTCTAATTTTTTTATAATTAGATTCAGTTAACTTTAATGTAAAAACCTTACGAGGTGTTTTGTTTTTTATATTATTATTCATTTGTATTATTATTTATAAAAATAAATCCTCCAGCTGACTTTCTTTTTCAATTAAGAACAGCAGAGATACTTGAAGATGCAATTTTTAATTTTTGTCCAGCTTCAGAAGCAGAAAAAAAATAATTAATAACATCTCATTTTTTATCTAATTGAATTATATTTTTCAAATTCAATAATCTTTCATTTGAAATTGTAGATATTTTAAATTCTTCAATTAAATCTGAATAAACTTTAGCATAAATTTTTTTATATAATCTTTTTTCTATTTCAATTAAAAGATTTGAGTCTATTATTCTTTTTTTTGGTTTTGGTGTATCTAATATAATAGTTTTTGTACATTTAGTAGAAATTTTCTTTCTTATTTGTTTAGTAGAAATTTTCTTTTTTACTTGTTTAGAAAAAATATCATCATCAGTTAAAGTAAAAGTTAATTTTGTATCTGGGCAATACTTTAAAAATTCTTTTTGATTAAATTTTATTTCTTTTGTAATTAGATCATATCAGATAAACTCTGGAAAGACATCTTCATATAAAGCAGCTAAAGTTATTTTATCAGCTCACATTACTTCATTCCAATCTTTAAAAGTCTTTTCTAATATTCTAAATCAGTTAACTTGAGTTGGATCCTTTACTTTTACAAACAACACTCAATCATCCCTAAATTCTACTTCTTCCCCATTATAGGTTATATGTTCAGATTTATATTTCATCTTCATTTATAATTATCAATTAAATCTATAAGGTCATAGTATGTATTTTTAACTAAAAAGCAAATCTTTTGTTAACTTTTTGTTCTTTTTTTGTGTAATTTATATAGTTTATAATCAAATGTCATTATGTTTGGTGAAAATGATGGATTTGTGTGGTTTGTATAATTTATATAATTTGTATTCAAATGTCATTGTGTTTGGTGAAAATGATGGATTTGTGTAATTTATATAGTTTATAATCAAATGTCATTGTGTTTGATTATAATTTGTATTCAAATGTCATTATGTTTGGTGAAAATGATGGATTTGTGTGAGGGGGACTTACGACCCCCCACCATAAAACAAAAAAGTGCTATACCCTTTGTGTTTATGTTTATATATAAATATAATCATTATAATTAAAAAGCCTTTAAAATATTAAGTTTTAAACTTTAATATTGTGGGGTAGTTTATTTTTTAAAAAGATGTGGGGTATGAAGCTGTATTTTCTATTAAAATTAAAGAGTATATAAAACTGTATATATTCATATATACTTAAGTATATAAAAACTGTATATAAAAGCGCAAAAAATGTACAAAAAGTTAACAAAAGCCAAAAAGCACAAAAAGCACAAAAAGTTAACAAAATGATAACAAAAAGCGCAAAAAGTTAACAAAATGATAACAAAAAGGCTTAAAAAAAAAATAAAAAAAAATAAAAAAAAATGAAAAAAAATGGAAAAAAACTTGACAAAATACCTTAAAAACATTATAAAATAAAAATTGTTATCATTTTGTTAACTTTTTGTACATTTTGCTTATAGTTATTTCAAAAGTTCTATGAATAGATCAACATTTTCAATTTTGACCCTATATATATTTATTTTTTTTCCTATATAACCAAAAAAACACCCCTTCACAAATTAAACTATATCAATAAAAAAATAATTACATTCTATTCATAGTAGTTTCAAAATAACTATGAGCAAAAAGCGCAAAAAGTTAACAAAAAGTTAACAAAAAAAAAATAATAACATAAAAAAAATAAATGTAAAGAAAAAAAAAAAAAATGTTATTTTTTTGTTAACACTGTTTGTCTCTATTTAAAGGCATCTTGAGCCTTTTTGTACATTTTTTGTACTTTTTGTTAACTTTTTGTACATTTTGCTTTTTTATCTTTTTTTATAAAAATATATACTTTCAGTAATAATAATAAATAAAAAAGTCTAAAAATCTTTTGACTTTTGTTTGCAAAAGAATATACTTAAGATAGTTAATAAGATACATTTAATTAAAATAAACATTTAAAAAACCTTCTTGGTTAGCTTAATGATTTTATTTAACTGATATATTTTTAAAACTATTAATAAACAACATTTAAATAAATAATAATAAATAATAATAATAAATATTATGGAAATGCAAACATATAAAAAAAATGCAAAGGTTGTATATATAGAGCAACTCAATTGCTCTAAAAGTTGAAATCCTAGATATGAATTAATTTTAAATATTTTAGATAATAATGAAAATATAAAAGTATGGACTGAATCAGATGCCAGTTTCGGTTACTCAATAACTAATTGAATGCTAAATAAAATATATGATTGTGAATTAGTAGACAAAAGAAATAGGATCTATATTGTAGGGGCTAAAAATATATAATATATATATTTTAATTTAATAATAATAAAAAAAAATTATGCAATATAATGAAATAGCAATAGGTGATAGAGACCTACAATTCTTAGAGGATTTAACTGAAAAAACAGGTATTGAATGGGATGAGGTAGATTTTAATTATGTGCCAGAGTGTGACTCTATAGCAGATGTAACAAATAAAATTATCTATAATCTATTTATAGAATACATAACAAATTTAGAATTTTTAACAGATATGCAACAAGAATCTTTAATTGAAAAAATTTATACTAATTGTTTAGATTCTTGAATTGATGATCTTGATGGATTCATTGAGGAGGAAAAACTAAAAAAGTATAGAAAGGAATTAGAAAAAATTAATTAATTCCTTTAACAACAACAAGATACATTTAATTAAAATAAACATTTAATAAACCTTTTTGGTTAACTTAATGATTTTATTTTAATTGATATATTAAACTTTAATAAAAAATAATATTATGAAAACTACAATGAAAGAAATATTTGTAAATATAAATAAGGATTTTGAGAATCCTAAAGAAAAAACAATAAAAAAAGGAATTGAATTATTAAAAATATTATGATACCACTCAATGAGTGAAGAAATCCAATTATGAAAAAGCACAATACAAGAAACGTGTAAATATTTATTAAAAAATTATTTAGAAATCAAACAAAGAAAAGTATTAATTGAATTATTAAAAATATCAAAACAATGTAAAATTTAATTAAACTTTTTAACAACAATTTAATTTTTAATATAAAATACTAAAATGAAACATTTTATGGCAACGGTAAAATATAAAAAAGGAAATGATTATTTTTTAATTATTTATAGAATAAAAAATAATATTATAGAAAGAATAGGAGCTAAAGATTTTACAATATGAAATGCAACAGGTGAAGAGTCTGAGGTATATCTATTTTTAATTGATAAAAAAATAATACCAAAAAAAGCAAATGATTTTTCAAAAACACCCTGGAGAAGTGCTGGCTATTATGTTCATCATAATCCATATTGTAGAATTACTATAATTTAATAATAAAAAAAACAATTATGAATAAAACATATATAGTAAAATATAAAAATTGATTATTAAAATATTACTCAATACATTTTTTTAAAAATAGGTACAATTTTATGAATACCTATTTTAGTGAACATCAAAAACAACAAAATTGAATAATAAAAATAAAAACAATAAATGAAGAAATATTTAAATTTTGAAAAAGACTTAATAAATCTATATGTAATATTGTGGCTGATAGTAATTGAGCAATTTTAAGAGAAGAATATAATAAGTATGAGCAGAATATTTTAAATTTTATATTATATACAAAATAAAAAGAAATCGATTTTAATTTAATAATAAAAAATAAACAATTATGAAAAATTTAAAAAAATACATAAACTGAATCATTATTTCTCTTATAGTGATACTTTTAATATGAATGAGTATGTTCATACTAAAACAAAATAAAAGCATTGCACAAGCTAATGTAAATATAATTCAATTAGAGTATGATATAAATAATAAATCAGATATAGAAATATTAGAAAACTTAGCATCAAAAGCTAATACATCTAATATAAATTATCTAAATAAAATAAATAATTATAAAAAAACAATTAAAAAATTAGAGATAAAATTTGAAACATCAATACTTAAAGAGAGATGCTTTAAGGCACAAATAAATAGAAAAATAGAATGATTAGAATATAATTATAATCATTGTAAAGAGATAAAAAATCTAAATCAATTTAGATTAAAAAAATAACAGGGGAAAAAACTCACCCCTTAGTTAAAGATGAGCAGTCGGTGACTAAAAAATCACCTAACTGGAAGTATGAAGCTATATACTTCATACAAAATTGAAGAGGTAACTTTACTGGAGAATGATTTTCTGCTTACTGCAAGCGGGATAACAAGCAAAACTCTTGGGGTCATTGAACCAAATGCAAAAACATTTGAGACAAAATAACACAAGAGCAAGCAGACTTAGAATTCCATAACCACCTTGTGCATATTTTTGAGCTAGTTGATAATTCAACTTGTTTCACTGACAATCAAAAAATAGCTTTAACAAGCTATATATATAATACCTGAGGTAATCAACTTAACCTCAGGAAACATATACATAGATGCTCTCATAAAGACATAAGATACATTATGTCTATATGGGGCTGGAATAAAGAATTCCCTTGATTAAAACACAGAAGAATAGCTGAATTATATTTATACGCTTTATAGAGTAGATTTTAAATTAATAACCTTAAAACAAATGCAAGAATTTAAAAAAGTAACCGATCCAAATAATTTTAAATGAAGTTGAAAAATGGGAAGTTTAGAAATAGATTATTTAGATTTAGTAGACAAAATTTGAGAACCTTTCAAATATACAGAAAATAATTTTCCAGATGATAAAAATAAAGTACAGGTATGCTGGGGATTTAATAAGCAAAATGAAGCAGAACAAAATATTAATATAGCTATATGGGATTATAAAAGTTATGCTGATGATTTAGCAGAAATAAAACAGTTTAGTTTTTATGCTCCAACAGATAGACACTTACAAGAATTTTTAAAACAATATGATTTAGAAAATTATTTAGTAGAGAATTATTTAATTTAATAATAAAAAAATAATATTATGAAACTTAAAATAAAAGATTATATAAAATCTCTAGAAGAAATAGCAGAAGAAACTTATATGCAACAAGAGGATTATTTTGATTTAAAAGATTTTTACATTGATGTAAAACATAGAGAAAAAGAACATAAAAAGGCTTTTGAAATATTGGGGAATTTAAATATTATTGTAGATCATATTCTTGAAAATGAATATAAAAATTTTCAAGAAAATTGTGAATGTGATATTGATGTTTGTGTTGATAATTGGGAGGTTTGCAAATGTCAAACTAATCATATTTATTATATAGCACAAAAAGTATACAAAGGATTAAATAATATTTAATAATATAAAAAGATGTCAAGAGCAAATGCGATTAAGTATGTGAAAAAATATCACACAAAAGAAGAAATAAATTTAATAGGGATGGAATCATTGATACAATTAAATATTGAATGAATCCTTTAACAACAATTTAATTTAATAATAAAAAATATATTATGAGCAATATACAAGAAATTAAAATTTCAAAAAATCAATTAAATATTTTAAATGAAAGATGAGAAATATTTATAAATAATGAAAAAAGTTGAATATCAATTATAGCTGATGTGGTAAAATCAAATCCTAGAATTGAATATATTGAAGACCATTATGAAATAGATGATATTAAAATTAATGAGGATATTTTCCAAGAAGAAAAATATGATTATAGTATTGTGGATGTAGAGGATGAAATTAATAATCTTATTATGTTTATTCAAGAGTCTAAAAGTGATAGTCAAGCAGAATTAATGAAAGAAGATTTAAGACAATTAATAAATTGTGATGAGGAGTATGTTTTTTCTTCAGTCAATACAAATGAATATATAGATTCTACTTATTGAGACCATTACAATTCTCATTGTGAGGCAATTTTAAAACTTAATACAAAATAATATTATGAAAAATATAATAGAAAGAACTTTTGAAGAAATGTATTTTGGAGAGCAAACTTTATTTGCAGAATATGTAGAACAGTATTTTTTAGATACAGTTATAAAAAAAGCCAGTTCTAATATTGAAGGCTATTTATGAGAATATTATAAATGGTATAAAAAATTAAGTAAAGAAACTAAAGAAAATCTTATTATAGTTTTTAAACAAAATACATAATTTATTTTTAACAACAAAATATTATGGCTAATTATTGTGGAATGTGTAGATGAACAATTAAAGTGAATTATCACTCTGAAAGTGAATGAGATTATACTTGTAATGATTGTTATCAAGAAAGCATTAGAGATAAAAGTAAAAGTAGACATTATAAAAATTAAAAATTTATTTAAAAAAAACATTTGCAATTTCAGATTTTATCTATACAATGTATAGGACTTATATTAATAATATTTAAGTATTATATAGACATTTTAGAATAAGTCTTTAAAAAATTCTACCACATACTTTATATTTATAACATAATAATATTATGGCAGTAGCAAAAGATAGTTTTGATAACTTCGATTGACAAGATGAAGTTCAGGTTGCTGGAAAGCCAGCAATTAAACAATTTAAAGAATGAGATACTTTTATAGGTTATTTACAATCTATAAATGATATTCCATTAGATGGAAAATCTAATAATCCATATTGAAATCCTAATTATGGGTCTAAGATATTTAATTTAATTAATATCTCAGAAAAAACAATAGACCATAAATCAGATAATTGAAGAGCAACTTGAAAAGCAGTTGCCAATCCTCTTGATATAAATGTGGAATATTCTTTTTTTACCAACTATACTAAATACAAGAGTTGAACAGTTTGACCACATCCTATATCTTTTAAGTTATCAGAATTACCACTTGGGGCAGTGCTTCAAATAAAATTCATTTGATTAACTGAACCAGAGGCAGGAGGTAACCCCTATAGAAATGTTTCTATAATATGAAAAAAAGATAATAAATGAGATTATGTTATTCATCCAGATTATAAAGCAGTTGATAATTTTGATTGACAAGAGGAAGTTTCTATAGAGGATTTACCTTTTAGATAGTTGCTAAGCACTTCAACTAAAAAGGCTTAACATAAAGAATAATATTAATATATTAATTAATGTAATCCATTTTAGTATATTAACTTTATTAATTATGAATCAAAAAAATTGCACAGAATATAAAACTTTATTACAATTAATGGAATTAAAACTAAGGTGCTTCAAGTAGTGGTTGAAGAAAAATGTAACACTCAAAAAGAAAAAAAGACAGCCCTAAAAAAAATATGTAAGTCTAGTAACTAATAAAATAAAAATAATATGTTTACTAGGCTTAATATTTTAACTTAATATTGACATTTGATTAAATATTTTATGAATAAAATAGAAAAGATTTTTTGTAAATGGGAAGATACAAAAAAGAAAAATAAAAAATTAAATAAATTATTTCCTAAAAATATATTATGAAATATAAAATAAGTAAAGAAGAATCTATTCCTTTTAGAGAGGCAGATTGAACACTGATGACTATGATACAACATAGGATTGGAGTAGTAGTTGAATCAGAAGAATGAGATAAGGTTGAAGATATTGAAAAAGAATTAGAACTTATTTTTAATAGAAATTATTGAAAAGTTTTAGATAAGGATGCTATTTATATGAATCAGAAAAAACAATTAAATTTTCTCGTTTCAAAATTAAAAGAAGTAGCACCAACAAAAGCCAAAAATATAATACTTCAAGCAAAGAAAATTTTAGTTTCTAATATTAAATAAAATGATAAATAGAAAAATTAATTACAAATCTAAAGACTATACAGCCTGATATAAAAACTGAAAAAAGTTTTATAAAGAAAAATATGAATGAGAAATAGAAAGTTTGGAACAAGAATGAAGCAAAATAATAACAAGTCTTAAAATGGATTTAGCAGATTTAGAAAAAGGATCAAAGATGTGATTTATTATTATTTGAACAATCCTGCTAATTAGTGTGATATGAAATGTGGCACAGCTTATTTATTAATAACTAAAATAATGCATATGGTAAAAACAATAAAAATGACAGATAAGGAATATTTTGCAACAGATTTTATAACTAATTCAAAGCTAAGAGACTTTGCTTCTTATGATAAATGGGGAGCAAGATTACTTACTCCAGATAAATACTTAGCAAGACATATTGAAAAAACAATGGAGTTTAAATTAACTGATCCGGTTATTGTTGGGAAAATTGTAGATGCATTCTTTGACTGAACTGGAGAAAAAGTTTGGGAAAAATATATTCCAGTTGCAAGAAGAAGTGGAAAAGAAATTAAAAAATTAGCTGAAGAAAGATATGAAGCTGAAAATACTACTGGAGCTTGAACAAATTCTATTATAGAAGCATCAAAAGAAGAAAAGGATATAAGACTAGCTGAAATAGAAAAAGAACTCTTAGAGGATGGTTATATGGAAATTACTGGCACTATAAAATCAGAGGCTGAAGAATGAATAAAATGGGGACAAAATTTTAAGCAACTCAGAGACTTTCTACAAAAAGAAGATACAGAATCTCAAGTTATATTAAAAACTGATATTAATATTACTGATTGAGATTGAGTTATTCATACTATAACAATGGGTGGAAAACCAGATTTCTTAAATAAAAAAGAAAAACTTATTGTAGATTTAAAATATACTGGTTCACTTAATATGGTTATTGAATGACTTCAATTTAGATGAGAACCTAAATTAACAGCAGCCTATATCAGACAATGCTCTATCTACAATAAAATGTGTGGTGGAGATTATTCAGCAGCACTAGCGGTAGTTACTTCAACTGGAGTAAAATGGATTTCAATTAGTAATGAAATTTTAGTTGCAGCTTGGGATATTATAAAAAAAGATATTCTTGATTTAGATAAATACTTAAAAGATCCTGACTCTTTAAATGAAACTATCTTTGTTAAGTCTGATACAGATATGAGTTTAGATAATTTACAATTATAATTATGTTTACAAAAAAAAGAATCAATATACAATTTTGTATGAGTGGATATACTTGATATGCTAAAGACCATAAACAAATAATAAAAACTCTTTTTAAAAAAATTGAATGAAAAAAAATTAAATATGCTTGAATGAATCTTATTATATACAAAGGTTCTAGTATTAATAATAGTTGATGTTTTATTTTATAAAAAATAATTATACTATGAACAAAGAAACCCAAAATAAATTTACGATATTGAAACTGAAAAAAGAGAATCAATTAAAAGATAGTGTAATTTCATTATTACAATGAAGATCAATTATTGATGAAAAAATTATTAAAGAACAAAAAAAATGGATTAAAGAGGATCAAATATTATTTATCATAATAATGGTAGTAATATTTGCATTATGAATTTTTAGCTTATATATTAATAAATAAAAATATGAGAATTATGAACTATAAGGGCATATGCCTTTCAGTAATAGAAGAGGAAAATTTTTATGTAGCATACTTTTATTATTTGGATTATAATTGAGATGAGAGAGAAGTATGTATTACTAGACAATATTTATGACGTGAGACAACTTATATTGCAAAATACAGTGGACTAACAACACAACATATTTGAGCATATAAAGAAGTTTTAGATAAAGTAATTAAACAATATAGGGCTGAAGAAATAAAATAATTTATTAATAATAAAAAACAACAAATGGAAAATAAAATAACAATAGGACTAACAATGTTTTTCTTACAACTAGATAGCTTTGTAATGAAAGACCAAACTAAACAAATTGAATGTAGAGTTAGTCCTATACAAATTAAATGAATTTTTAATTATGAAAATGAGTCAACTAAATATTTATTTAATATTTGAGGGGCTAAATTTAATAAGCCAAAAAGTGATTTATTCTTTACTGAAATAGAAGCTAAAGCTGAATCTGAAAAAAGAATTTCAAATATTAGAATAAATATTATTTGAGAAGAAATAAAAAAAGAAGAACCTAAACAAAAATAATTTATAATTAATTCTGGAATGCATTATAATAAGAAAGGAACATTCTTAACTATTTGAGAATTTAAGGAAATCCAAAAATCTTTTGAATTAAAAAATGAAAAGAAGACTCAAATGAAAAGAATGTGAATGTGGGGTCGGCATAAGCTACCAGATAAAATTAAACACTGGGAATTAACAAAAGATAAAAAATTTGTGTCTATCCCATCTGGATTAAGGTGATTCTGGAAATTTGAGGATAAGTATCCTTTACCAACAAAAGTAAATTTTCCAGAGTTAGTTAATCCTTACAAAGGAAATGAATTAGATTTAAAACAAGATAAATTTATAAAACAATTTCTTCTCAAAGAGATTTGACTTTGACACTGCTCCACTGGAACTTGAAAAACTTTTATAGCAGGGAAAGTTATAAAGTTAATATCAGTAAGAACTCTAATTGTTGTTTCTTGAATTGAATTAATGAATCAAATGAAAAAAGATTTGAAAGAAATTTTCTGAAAAACATTTAAAACATTATCTTGAACAAAGACAAAACAAAAATGAGCTGATGATTCTATCATTATAGCTAACATAGATACTCTTGTAAAACAAGATGATGATTTCTTTGAGATGTTTGACTTAGTTATTCTTGATGAAGTTGATACTTATTTTTCAGCAGATAGAAGAAGAGAAATGGTTTGGAAAAAATTAAATATGAAATATATTTATGGACTAACCTGAACAATTAAAGTAAATTATATTCCAGATAAAATATTTGATATTTACTTTTGACCAAAAACTGAATTGATTGAAAAACATTTTCAACCAAAAATAAGAAAAGTTATGACTGAATTTATATATCAATTAGATGATATGAAAAAATTTCATGAATTAAAGGAAGCATTATATACAGCAGAAGATAGGAATAATTTAATTGTTAGAACTGTAAGAAATACTCTGGGAGAAAATAAATGAATTGTTTTTTCTGAATATATAAATCATGCAAAACTTTTAAAGGAAAAGATCCAAGCTCAATGAATAAAATGTTTTATGTTAATTTGAGAAGTAAAAGATACTGAAAGGCAAGAAATCAAGAAAAAACTTATATCTTATGATTGACCCTGTGTATTAATTGGCTCTGTTAAGATTATCTGAAGAGGATTCAATATTCCAGAATTAAGTGTTTGATATTTAACAACTTGTGAAAAATTTGAAAGCAATATTATTCAATATGTAGGAAGAATAATAAGACTATTCCCTGGAAAAGAAGAATGTAGATGGTTTGATTTCATAGACCCTTGATGTAAAACATTACTTAATCAAAGTAAAAGTAGAACAAGAAATTACCATAAAACTTTTCCAGAATCAAAAATTGAATTTTACACTCCCTAAACAAAACAAAAGAAAAATAAATAATTATTTGAGCTAATAAATTTTAATTACTAAATTTAAAAGAATCATGAAAGTATTAAGTTTATTTGATTGAATGAGTTGATGAATGTTAGCATTTAAAAAAGCAAATATAGAAGTAGATAGATATTTTGCAAGTGAAGTTAATAAATATGCTATTCAAATTAGTCAAAAGAATTTTCCAGAGATATCTCACATATGAGATATAACAAAAGTAATATTTACAGAAAAAATTGATATACTTATTTGATGAAGTCCTTGTCAAGGATTTAGCTTTGCTTGAAAACAATTAAATTTTGAAGACCCAAGAAGTAAATTATTCTTTGAATATGTTAGACTATTAAAAGAAGTTAAGCCTAAATATTTTTTACTTGAAAATGTAAAAATGAAAAAGGAATATCAAGATATAATTACAGAAAATTTATTTTGAGTTGAACCTATTGAAATAAATTCTAATTTAGTTTCAGCACAAAACAGAAAAAGATTATACTGGTTTTGAAAACTAAAAGAAGATTGAACTTATAAAAAAATAGAAGTAATTCAACCACAAGATAAATGATTTTTATTAAAAGATATTTTAGAAAAAGAAGTTGATGAAAAATATTATTTGTCTGAAAAAAATCTAAAACATTTACAAAGAGATTTTGGGAGTAAATGAAAACAACAAAACATTAATAATAAAACCTGTACATTAACAGCTTCTATGTGAACTTGATGATGAAATGTTCCTTATTTTACAACTTTACATAAAAGATTAAGAAAATTAACACCAATAGAATGTGAAAGATTACAAACTGTTCCAGATAATTATACAAAATGAGTTTCAAATACTCAAAGATATAAAATGCTTTGAAATGGTTGGACTATTGATGTAATAGCTTATTTATTTAATCAACTAAATTAAATGGAAAACAAAGAAAACTTAAAACTACAATTACTAGAAATAGTAAAAGACTATACTGATAAAAATTTAACTAATGAGGAATTACGTAAAAATTGATATGAAATTCTTAGTGGGTGACATTGATGTCGGTCAGTTAACTTTTAGAAATTTATGAGTTTGATTTGATGAACTACAAAATGAACTGATACTGAAAAATTATTTATTAAAAAACAAATAATATGTTAAAGTTAGAAGAAGTTTGAAATCAAATGAATAAAGAAGAATGGCTAGAAGATTATAAAAAAGAACAACTCTGAAAAAAAATGGATAAACTTGCTGATACATATTATAAAACTCCTTGATTTATTAAAAGTCAAATACTATCAATGATGTCAGATTCTGATATTGCAATTATTATTTGAGATAAAAGAAAAGAATGGGGAGGATTAGAATTTGAAAAAAAAGCTAAATTGAAATGACTAAGATGAGATGATAGAAAAATCTTAGAATTGATATATTTAGATGAGCAAAAAGAAATAAATAAACTTACTAAAGAATTGCAATATATATTAAAAAGTAGACAAGGATGAAATCAATGATGATTTAATTCTGAAGACTTACAAAGAGCTAAAGACAATATCCCTATTTCTGAAGTGATCCAGATTGTAGCTTGAGTGAAGATTGTCAATTCTTATAGACTTATTAGATGCCCTTTACATAAAGACAATACAGCTAGCTTTAAAATATATCACAAAACTAACAGCTTCTTTTGTCAGTGATGTAAAGCCGGTGGTAGATCTATAGATTTTATAAAACATTTTTATAATATATCTACATGAGAAGCAATTAGAAAACTTTTAACACTTTATAAAAAATAATATAGAATGGAAATAACACAAGAATGGAAAAAATATATAGAGTCTTGAGAGGAGGTAACTTATGCAAAATTCTATAACTATTTTAAAAAATATAAAACAATTGAGGAAGCAATAAAACAATTAAAAATTCCAAGGGGTAACTGAAAAAAAGGATTTACTAAAGTAGGTAATCCACAAGAGGTAGCAGAATTTGCTAAAATAAATTCTCCAACAAAGGCTGCTAGAATATATGAGCTTTCTGAAAGACAGGTATACAGATATATGGAAAAATATATTAAATCATAAAGAGATAATGTCTGCTTTTACTTGTACAGATTTTATTCCACAAGTTATAGTATTTTGAGAAACTGCAGAAAAACTAAAACAGCATTATGTAAGATGAAGAATTAAGAAATAAATAATATTTTAATAATTTTATAAAAATGAAAGATAAAATAATATTTTTAGATACAGAAACAACTTGAATTGAAGAACCTTGATTAATTCAATTATGATATATAATTTGTGATTTGAATTTCAATGAAATAAAAAGAGAAAATCTTTTCTTCAAAACTGATAAAAAAATAGAATTTGGAGCAATGGCAATTCATCATATTACTGAAGAAATATTAGAATATCAAATTGAAAAACATCCATGAACAGAAGAAGAAAAAAGAAGGCTTGTTATTCAAGACTTTGAAAATGCTTACCTAATAGCACATAATTCTCCTTTTGATAAGAATGTATTAGATATTAATAATCTTGCAACTCCAGAGAGTTCAGAGTGGATAGACACATACAATATTGCTTATGGAGTTTTTACAGATAAAGAAATGAAGCATAGTCTACAATATCTTAGATATTATTTAGGTTGTACTTTTTCTGAAACTATTGATGCTCATGATGCATTATCTGATGTTATTGTTTTGAAAGCAGTCTTTATGAAGTTGAGGTGGGCAATTTTTGAGCAAAATGGTTCAGAAATAGACACAGCAGAAATTTTAGACACAATGATTGAGGATACTAAAAGATGAATAATCTTAAGGACTTGGGCTTTCTGAAAATACAAATGAAGAACTTTTGCTGAAACATTTAAAATGGATAGATGATATTTTACTTGGATGTATAATGCTAAGATAGAAGACAGAAATACTAATGATGCAATATTTAATACTTTAAAATTTTACTTAAAATAATAATGGAATATATGGAAGTAAAATATGAGGTTTATAGATTTCATAAATGGTGGAAAAATAGTTTTATAATACCTATGTGCTTTGAAAAAGATTTAGATTTTTGAGTATGTACAGATAAAATAAAAATAACAAAAGAAGCAACGGCAACACTAGAAAAAATAGCCTATAAAAGAGATTTGTGAGAAATTAGAAACTTAACATATAAATATGTAGCTTATGACAAAGAGAATAAATAGAAAGCAAGTGGATCAATTTCTAATTGAACTAGATGCTTTTTTAGAAAAATATTCTGAACAATTAACTGAAGATGATATTTTTGATTTTATTATTCCAATTAGAATGTCTAAGCCTTGAACTTTTAGAGCTGCTTGAGTAATTCCTTTACCAACATTAGTTAAATTAATAAATGTACAAGGGAAAATTAATAGGACTGAACAGTTTGTAAGAAAAGCTGCATATGCAGCAGACTTACATATAGTAAAATGAATTTCTTATACTGATATTTTTTATAGAATTCTAAAGAATAAATGAAGACTATTTTTTAAACAAGAAAAATGATTAATACTTAAAAACTTTTATGAAAAATATTGAGAGGATTTTATACTTCCAGTTGAATATGGTCAGATAAATACAGATTTATTGTATAAATGAAATTATATTTTACCAAAATAACATTTGCCTCTTATCCCTAAACAACTATACTAAGGACTATATTTTTACTTTTATAAAACAAAACAAATGGCATACCAAAATAAAGTATTACTTAGAGTTCGTCTTGATAGGAATTGATGGTTTAATTTTTCTAAATGAACACATAGATTACAATTATGTTGAGATACTAGAAAAGATTGATTTTTCATTGAGCAATATGCTGACAAATTATGAAAAACAGAGTTTATGAAAGACTTTACAGAAATTTTAACTGCAATGGAGGCAGATAATAATCAACCTATCTTTACCCTATATGAGTTACCAGAAATTATTAATGGGAAATTAAATTAATTTAATAACTGAAGATTTTATGAATACTATATCAAAATTTACCATTAATCCTCTATCGAAAAAATATTCTTCTGATGAAATGGAATTCATTGATGAATTAAATCTATCAAAAGAAATATGATATGAATTTCCTCATTATTATTCTGATAATACAATTACTGGATATAGAGCAGCAATAATTAAGTGTGATGAAGTGGATGTTGATTACATAGAGCAAATATATAAATTAAAACCAAATAAGATTTATTGCCATAAAAATGTAAGGCATTTAGTTTTCTATTTTAAAAATAGTCTTAATAAATATGACTATAATAGAATTACAAAAGCATTAGGTTTCTTATATAAATGAAAAGCTATTAATTATCATTTTTATCCATTAAATGGAGTAATTGAAGAGTTTTCTTCAGGAGAACTAAACAAGTCATTATCTGATACTTGTACAAAACTATATTTTTTCCAACAACAAAGTATAAAATATCAAAAACTTTTTACAATTAGTGAATTTGATAAATATCTTGAAGTTGAGAAACTTAAGATAAAAGAAGTTGTAATAGCTTTATATAAAAAAGAGCCAGCAGTAATTCCAGATATTTTAAAATTAATTGATATTAGAAATAATATTCATAAAGAATATTGAAATGCTTTTTCTTTTGTTCATCATTATTATTCTAGTATTGAAAAAGCTAAACAATTTTTTAAAAATGATTTTAAGATTTGATTTGAAGAAACCAACTCTTTTGATTTTACTAAAGCAAAAGAATGAATAGTAATAAAAGAAGGAGAAAACTTATTTTTAAGTGAATTTTGATATTTTTCACTTGATCCATCTGGAAATAATAAAAGATTAACTGATTTTTATATAAAAGTTCATGCAAAAATAGTATGAAAAGACTGAAAACATTTTTTTGTTGTTACTTTAGTTAACCAATGAGAATGAACTGAAACCAAGAAAATGATATGGGAAAATAAAACTTCTGGAACTACATTTTCTGATTTTATCCAATCTTATTGACCTTATCATTATTATGGATGACCAGCTTTTATTAAAGAATTACATAGGCAAATATCTTCAACTAAGCAAATTTCAACAATTCAACAAGTAGTCTGATATTGACATCATAAATCTGAATGAATAATTATTTTTAAAAATTGAATATGGGATATAAAAGAAAGATTATTCACAAAAAAGAAAGATAATGATGATGATTATTATTATAATTATGATAGTAAATGATATTGGGTTACAGATAAGGGTTGAAATTCATTAACAGAAGTTCTATCTACTTGAGTGCCTAATTTGAATATTGAAGGAGTTGTTGAGATGGGTGATATTCTTGATTTTATGTCAGAATTATATGCTGATAATTCTTGAAGTTACTTAGTATTTTTAGCATTTGGGATGATGGGGTATCTTACATATTGAGATTCAACAAAACCTTTCCCACTAGTATTTACTAGATGAGTAACTTGATGTGTAGATTCAGAAACTGAATACTTAACACCAACTTGATGGAAATATATTAAAGATTATCAAGAATGAGATATAATTTGAGAATTTAATAAAGATACTTGAAAATGTATTTTTAACAAACCATTAGATTATATTAAAGAAAAAGATAATAGATTAGCATACAGAATTAAAACTAAAAATATAGATATGCTTCTAACAGAAGAGCATAGATTATTATCACAATCACAAAGAGATGTTTATTCTACTACTCAATTATGAGAAGTTGTTTCTGATTTAGAATTACATAAGCACCATAAAACAAATAAATATAATATTCCTGTTGTTTTTGATATTGAAGACAAAATAGGAATAGATTTATCTGATGTAGAATTACAATTAATGGTGGCAGTTATAGCTAATTGAAGTTTTCCTAAAAAAAATGTTTGATGAAGGTGATGAGAGTATATATCCTATATTAAGATAAAAAAAGAAAATAAAAAAAAGAGACTAAGGGAAATATTGAATAAAACTGATATTTTTGTAGAAGAAAAGAATAATCCCGAATGATATACTACTTTCAAATTTGATGCACCAAGAAAAGATAAGGTGTTTTCTAAATATTATTGGGGTGCTAGTAAATCTCAATTAAAAATAATTGCTGAGGAAGTAAGTTATTGGGATTGAAGTGTAGATAGAAAAGAAAGTGCTGACTTTGTTCAATATGCTTTACTTATAACTAATCAAAGTAATGATATAGAGATTATATCAACTCAACAAAAAAAGAAATCTACCAGAATAGAATATAAAGATATTGTTAGAGAACAACTTACTGATTGAAATAAATATTGTTTTACAACTAATACAAGCTATTGGGTAGCTAGAAGAAAATGAAAAATTTTTATAACGTGAAATAGTTGAAAATCTACTTTTAATGAATTACTTCAAAGAGTTTGGGGAATTAAAAAGGCTGGTACAGATTTTGAAAACTCTACACTTTTTACGATGACAGTAACATTATCTTATTTGATAAAGTTCCCATATTTTATTGCAGAATATAGAGAATCAGCAAATCAAAGATTACAGAAAGTAGGAACTTTAAGAAGTGTATTTGATAAAATTTCTCAAACTAAAGGTAGAGCAGACCAGTCTGTTGTGAAATATGATTATTTTGCTACACCAGTATTAGATTGAGAAGAAATGATAACTGATCCTGCATTAAGGACAAGAAGCTTACAATTACAATTATTAAAAAAACATAAAATTCAATGAAACTTCTCAAAAATTTTAAGAGAATGATGATCTATTTTAGATAAATTAATGTTTACTTATTTATCTAAAAGTACTTGAGATAAATACCAAGACTATTTAGATGAATGATATGATTTTTTTAAAAAACAAACTAGTCAAAATAGAATAGCTCAAAATGTTGCAAGTATTTATGCTTGATGTATGGCATTTAATTCAGAAAAAGATAATGAAGATCAATATAAAATGGTATTATCTGAAATAATACTTTTCCAAGAAGAGGATGTTTCAGAAAATTCTAATCAAATGCAAATCATTAAATTAATTTCTAAATTTATGGAGTCTTCTTACAATTGAATATATCCATTAAAAGACAGGGTTGTTATTAGTTGGAATGCTTTTGAGGAATATGTGAGTAGACATAGACTAAAAACAACGTTAAAAATAGACACATATAAAGAACATTTAATGATAAGGGATTTTAATATAGAATTTATTGAGGTTTGAATTGAGTGATGATTAGTTGAGTGAATTATTATTCCTTATAAATTAATCCCCAAAAATTTATTAGTCCACACAGAAACATATAAATTTTATAAGGATTGGAAAAATTTATCTTCTAATTAAATAAATATGGATCTTAATATAAGAAAGGCTATAATCAGAAGAGTTAAAAAATGAGGAAATCTTAAGGCTTCGTATGAAAAAATGATAACACAATCTAAATTTACTAAAGTTATTTATAGTGATTTTCTATTAGTAAGGGATCAATTTATGAAAAAAAAAGTTATAGATTGATATAAATGGTGTAATGTTTGTTGATGCTCTCATCCTTATACATATGAGGTGTTTTGATATAATGGTTTTAATACAGATTGAAGTAGGAGATTACATTCAGTTTGTCTCAAGGCTAGATTACAAATCAAGAAAAATATTATTATCATAAAAGATAAAAGATATGATTCTATGAAAAAATCTCAAAAGAAAAATAGGGAAAAAAATTGACATAAATGGCATAGGTTAAAGATTTCTGAAATGACTGAATCTGAACAAATTATTCAAAGGGAGAAATGGAGAAAATCTAGTAAAATTAAATATTTAAAGAAAAAGTAAAATTATTTTAATTTTTTAAATTATTTATTATGTATATAAAATCATTAAGCCCATATCTTACTGTTTCTGAATTACTGCTACAGAAATTTTGAAACAAATATAAACAAATCTTAATTTGATGTCAGTATCAACATTTAGCTGATTGTAAAATAGAAATTATTACATTTTTAAGAAGCAATGATTTAACTTTTTCTCAAATTGCCACTATATTAAATAAAACTCATTCAACTATAATTTATACATATAACAAGCAAAAAGAGAATTTTTCATCAAAAGATTTAGAATATATCCATTCATTGGATAACAATGAAAAGATTTAATACAAAATGAAAATATATTTTATAATAATCTTATTATGTTTAAATGGGAGGAAATTAGTTATTTTAAACTAAAAGGGAACTATAAAAAATGAAGAATTGAATCTCAATTCCAGTCTGAATTATTATGAAAAATGAGATGAATGTGAAATATTTGTCATCATATTGCAGATATTTGATTGTGAAATAAATTCTTAGATTTATTTTTTGTAACAAAAAAATGATTATGTTTATTTATTGAATTAAAGCAAATTCCTTGAAGTACTTTTAATGTTAAAAATTTTGAAGAGGATCAAGTTATTCTTTTAAGAGAAATGGACAAAAGAAATCCAGAATTAGCTAGAGTGTGAATATTTTCAGTTAAACATAATACTTACAAAATATTAACATTTTCTGAAATCTGGAGAGCTCAAAATGAAAAAGGTTGAGTAAAAATTTTTAATAAATAATTCATTTAATATGAAAATAACAGAAAATCTACCAGAAAATTTTATAGGACAATTGGAGTTTATTTCAATTGAATGAGACAAGCCTATATGAAAATTCCAAATAAAAGAACCAGTTAAAAATATTCCTATCTTTGTTTTTCTTTTTCAATTGTTATGAGATTTATACAAAGATGAGAAAGATGTAAACATAGAAGCAGTTATTGATTTAATTGCTACACATAGAGAGGCTACTTGAAAAGAAGAATCAGATAAAAAGATTGAGGAGATTTTTGGGAAAGAATTTACAATTAAATTAATGAATACATAATGACTCTACATAGCCAAACTTATACATAAAACTTAGTATATTGACCACAGTAAGGTTTTAAAAAGTTTAAAGGTGGGTTATATCCTAAAAACAAAAAGAAAGAGAGTAATTACTCTCTTTCTTTTATTTCAGAACATATATTGCATTAACTTGGTCTCAAGTTGTTCTTTTTTCTCTAAAGTGTCATTTTAATTTTAATTCTATTTCCATACTCTTTCTCCTTTCAGTATAATCTGGAACTTCATAATTTCATCAATCTCAATCTGCTATATATTTTGTGGCAGATAAGCAAAGATAATTTAATCAATTAGCTAATTTTTCATCACTTAATAAATGCTCTGTAATATCTTTCTCAATTATATTACTTTGTCAAGAAGTGTGTTCAAGCTCACTTGTTTTAGATCCAATGGAGTTAATTTTTGTGGAGTTAATTTTACTGGATTCACTAGATTTCAACTTATCTTTTTCCTTAATGTATTTTTCAGGGAAGATGTTTTCTGTTTTCATATATTGTTTAATTTATTGTTATTTTTTTGTTCAAGTATAGTTTTTTTAAGATTATTCTCAAGAGGCTTTCCTTTACCAACACTCCCTTCCTCTGTTTTTATTGTTCATGTGTCTTCTGTTCTTATAACTCATCATCTATTCATAACTGCAATATTATATAATTTTGCAATCTCTGGGAACTTTTGTATTGCTGCTCTTATATATTTTCTATTTTTAGAAAGACCTGTTAAAATTAAATTTTCTCAAAGAGAGTCAATAATTTGTTGTTTTAATGGTCAATCTTTTTTAAATATTTTTATAGATTGATTTATCCCATCTAATTTATCAAAAGTAGTTCTTCTCCTTTGTTGTTGATAATTAACAGTTCCTTTCGATAATTCTTCTGCGTATCTTCTAATATAATTAGCATAAGATGTAGCTAGTAGTTTTCAATTATGATTTTTATTTAGTATTGCAGAAATAAATACTCGATTTGATTTTTGGACTTTCTCATTTCAAGTGTTATTTCAATACCATAATACTTGTGACATAAACTCATGATATAATTTTGGTTGCTTTTTATTTAAATCTCTAAGAGTTTTATTGAAATCTCACTTGAAGAAATCTCATCTATCAACAGTATTGAAATTCCTTAGAATTAAAGCAAGTGATCTTAATCTTGTATCGTTACTTTTACTATTCGCAATTAGTTTATCACTTAAATCAGTTTTATAGTCTAACATTAATTGATTTCATTTATTTTCTCATAAAGCATTGTCTATCCAAGTTTTGAAATCCATAACCTCATTCTCTCTTTTGACAATTCTATTAGAAATATTTAACGCTTCATTTCTAAATTTCTGCGTTCTGGCTCTATGGGTTAAATCTGTTATCTCCTTAATAAACCTATATTCTCTTGCAATACTAGTTATACTCTTCATTAAATCTCAAAAAAAACCTTGACTTTCAGATGGAATTTCATCTCTTAAGTCATTCATTTTCTTGAATAATCCTTTTGATTCAGAAGCAGCTGGATTAATTCATAAAGGGTATCAGAGCCAACTAGTTGGCGTAGTATCTTGATATAAAAATCATCAATCTCTACTATAATGCGTTTGGTAATCTCATAAAGAATTTTTAATTGCTCTAAGTCAGAAATTTCATCACCTAGCTAGACCTTTAGCTAATTTTTCCAATGCTTCTATTTTAGCTTCTGGTGTTTCCATTGCTACAATAGAGTTCATATTTAATAATAGCTCAGCGACCATATTAGAAAGAATATTTAGACCTATTGTAAGAGCTGGTGTTGCTGCCATCCTTTTGAAATATGCTGTCATATCTGAAGCAAATGTATATCTCACATAATCATTTTGTTCTTCTTCTGTATCAAATACTTTTGAAATTAATATTGCAGCTAAATAAATTGCATAAGTCTTTCAGATTAAAGTAGTTGTATTTTCAATAGCTCTATTTTTATCCATCCCTACATTTGCTCTAGCACCTGTTGCAATTTTTTTAGATTTTTCATTCTTTTTTGTTAAGAATTGATGTAATACATCAATATTATCAGAAATTGTATTTTTAATTTCAGAAGTATTTGCTCTATTAAAAGATTTTACCATATTAAATAAATATTGGTCAAAAATTCTATTAGTTGCTGAAGATAGTCTAGTATTATTTTCAATTGTAGTTACTTGTCTTGTTAATTCTCATCTAATATTTATCGCATCTGCTTTATCCATCCCTTTTAAAGAAGCTTCAAAATCCTTAACTATATTTCAAGTTTTCTTTATTTTTCATCAGAATTTTTTAATTACTGCTCACATATAACTCATTCAGACTGCAGTTTGTAATTGTGGAACTAATGTTGCAGAAAAATATCTTAAACCTTTATTAGTTGCATCGTTTACATTTAATACCAATTTTTTCCCTACCGAGGAATTTCATCTCAAACTCATATCTGGATTATAATCTTTATGAGCCAATATTCATTGATCAAATAAATAATCCCTTACTTTAGTATTTTGAGAAAACATTTTTCATAAAGTAGATACTCATCAGCCTTTTCAAGTAGCAAAATTAGTAGCAATTTTTGTCCCAACTCATACAGTTGCATATTGAAGATTTTGAAATATCATTTTAATATTTCAGATATATAATAAAGCAGAAAGTGTTTTATTTGTTAATCAAGGATTTAAATCAATATCATCAACTTGAGTTATTCCTAATATTCTTTTTGTGATATAGTTATCATCTCATTTTAATATGTGAGTTAGAAATTCTCTTACAGAAGAACTTTTAGATTTAGCTTCCTCAATTACACTTAAAATTTCTTTTTGTTCCTTTAATAAAGATAATTCATTAGCATAACTTTTCATTATATCTAATGGATTTTGAGAATGCAAATACCATACATTTTTTTTATTTTTAAGAATTGCTGACCTTTGTTCTGGAGTTCAAAATTCTCAATCCCTTAAATCTTGTATTTGTATGTTTTCAAAATTTTTATCAAATAAATCAGACTCTATATCTTTCCCTAATTTTTTTTGTGTCCTTATATATGCTTGAATTTTCTCATTTGTTATAAATCAATGAGAATAATTTTCTTTCAAAAACTTAATTAATCAATCACTTTGTTCTAATTCTCATATTTCTTTGAAGGCTCTTTTTAATTGAGTATCTGCCTTTATTTGACCATACTTATTAAATACTTCATTTACATAAGAGTGTAATTCTTTTGGTAATTGTGAAATTGTTTTTCTTTGGATAACATCAATTTCAGCATCTGATAAAATTCTTTTTTCAGCTTTTTCTATCTTTTTAACTTTATTTTGGATTTCTCATCAAATAAACTCAAAAATAACTCTATTTTTAGTAGTGTTTCTTCATTTGTCTGAACTTGATTTTACATATAAGTCATTATCTTTAATTCTAATAGAATCTCTCCTCATTACATCTTCTATATTGTTTCAAGAAATAATTTTTTTATAATTATTTTTCACATATTTATATCATTTATTTATTCCATCAGTGTTTGCATCTTCTAATTTTCTTAATTCATAAAATCCTAATTGCTTTAAAATATCCCTTCAATGTTTTCTATTATTTGCAGTTATTCAATTTATTTTATCTGATAATGTAGATACATTTCACTCTTTATCTGTAAATTTAACATTATCTAATAATCATTTTATACTATCCCATAAAAAAGTTCAAGCTTTCCCAGTAAAATTCCTGTAAGTTTTTTCTTTAATTGGATTAAGATGTACTATTTCTCATTGTGTAAGTGGATCTTTTATCTCAACTTTTTTTTCAACTTTTCATTCCTCTATAAAATCTGGTTTATTCTTCTTCATTTGAGTTTCTAGAGAATTATCTTCATTTGTTAATTTTTTATCAACTTTTGAGGTATGGGATTTTTTAGCTCATAAAGCTTGTCCTTTTTTTGTTGGAACAAAAGATTTTCTTCCATCGTGGACTGTTTCTTTTTTTAATCTTGCTTGTACTAGTTCTTTATTTATATCTTCTTTTATATCTAATTGATTTTGATAATCTTTTTTTGTAGCCTTTTTTCAAGAAATTAGATCTGGATGTATTCCTTTATTATTTCTTTTTCAATCTTGGATTTCATTTTCAATTAAAATATTCATTCTATTGTATTTGTCTATTCATCTATTGTGAGATGTTACCCTTTTGATAGCTTTTTCATTTAATCAAATTTCTTTTGATAAGTCAATTTTTTTATTAGGGAATTTTTTTATTCTAGTATAAATATCTGGTTTTTTCAATTTCAATGCTCAGTCTTTTTCTGCTTGAGCCTTTCATTTAAGTGATTTAATAGTTCATTTTCATCATATTAAAGAAGTTGCAGCTAAAGTAAAAGCATCTTTAAATTCAGCTGTTTCAGGCATATCTTTCCCTTCTTCTTGGAATATTTTTGCTGCAGTCATTATTGCAAAATCTGGAATAGTCATTTCTAAAGAACCTTGTACAAAATCTGATACTTTTGCTTTAGTACTTCTTGAATCAATTTTACTAGATGTTTTTTTTCTTTTTAATGTGTTTGCTATGGAAGTTTTTAATGATGCAGTTTTTGCACCTTTTGGAACTTTAACTCAATATCTAGAAATTAATCATTTTCCAGAACCTTTCATAGTTCTTATTCATCTAATCATAAATAGTCCTGCTACTGCACTCATTGCAGAGTCAGTTCTACTTTCTGCTTTTTCTCTACTCATTCATTTTGACATAAGTAAATTTACAGTTCAATTAGTAACAAAAGAAACTCAATCTTCTAGTTTTTTATCTGTTCAAGTCATATTTAAGGCTGAGCTTACTGTTTGAATCATTGGTGCAGCTAAAACAGTTAATCCTTGTAATCCCACAGAAAGAGTAGATTGGATTAATCCATCTGCTAATGTAATTTTTCAACTATCTACTTTATCCTTAATTCTTACAACCTTTTTTCTGACTTCTTCTGGTCAAGAAATTAATCCTCAAGCAGCTCTAGTAATATCAGATGCATAATGAATTGGATTACGCTTAGATGTGCTAGCTTTTGCTTTAGTTCATATTTCTGTAAGCTTGTTCCCAGCTAATCCTATTCCTTTACTTATTGATTTAATTGGAGATTTTTTAAATGTTTGTATATTTTTATGTATTCTTTTTCATTTATTAGTTTTTGCAAAGTCTGCCTCAGTTTTTCTTATAGTAGAAATTGCTGATTTAGCAGTATCTTTTAATGAATTGAGAAATCATTTCTTTTTTTTATTGCTTAAAAGACTAGATTTTACACTAGCCTTTAAGTTTGTTTGATTTGTGCTTCATTTTCAAATTAAATTTGCCATATTTATAGTTTTAAAAATTAATATGAAGTTGTTGGATATGAAGATTGATACACTGGTCTTTGTGCATCTGGCTGATCATTTGCTTTAGTTAAAATTGTGCGTCATTCATTTCTCATCCATGTTTGCCAAGCTAAATAATCTTCATGACTATATCAATCTGGATTTATACCATTGGCTAGTAATATGTTTATTTGAGCGGCTCTTAATCCAGTTTTTTTAGTTCAACTTCAAGAACTTCTTGGAGTGGCTCTTAATATTGCAACTTTATGCTCTAATTGTCTTTGTAGTTCAGCAGCTTTTTCAACATCTGCAACTGCTTTATATAATTCAGAATTTTCATTTCCTAAATCTGCAATCATTTCTTTTAATGCTTCAACTGAATTTAAATTATCAAGATATTTCTCCATAACCACTTGAGCAGTTCCACTTATTCCAAGTTGAGTAATAAATTTTGAAACTGTATTTATAACTTCAGCTTTATTGTTATCTTTATCTTGAATATTTGCTCTTGCAATTTTAAAGGTATTTGTAATAAAATTATCTTTAAAGGCTCTAATATTAGTTTGTGTTAATTGTCTTGTTTTTTCAATAGCTATATTAAATTCATTTTCATTTAATATTCATTCTTTTTGTAATCCTAATAATACTTTTTCAGATTCTTGCCCAACTTCTAATATTTTATTTTCCATATCAGTTGTTGCTTCATTTATTTTTTCTAATGCTTGACTTCATAGTTCTCCACTCATTGCAAGTAATTGTTCTGGTGGAATGTTTCCTATATTAATTCATCTCCTAGCTAACAGCGCTCTAATTCTACCAGTAATTTTATTCAATTCAGTAGTTTTAGTTCTTTCTAATGCTTTTAATGAAGCTTCTCTCATTTCTTCTAATAAGATCTTGTTTCTTTTTATGGATTCAGATAAAAAAGATTGCATTCTCTCTTCGTTATTTCATAGAACCATTAAAGTTCTATTATAATTTTCATTTGCTTTCATTATTTTATCTTCCATTGTTTCTTTTTCTATATCTATTTGTTTTTTATTTAAATCTTCTACCTTTTTTTCTTTGGTTATAATTGTAGAATCAAGAGTGTTTGTTCAATCTTGAAATGGATTATCCTTAAGGAATCATTTTGCTTTTATATATTCTTTTGAGTCTTTTCAAAATTTTGCTTCTACTCTAGATAGTAAATCTGAATCAGTTTTCCCAGACAATCTTAATTCTTGTAATTTATCAATATGTTTTTTATTTTGTTCCTGAGCTGTTAATCTTTTTACAGGCTTAACTCTTTTAAATGTATTCTTTTTAGTTTGATTGGCTATTGTATTCTTTTCTATTGTATTTTTTTCTACCTTTTTTGAAGGAATATTGTTGTTTTCTCTAATTTTTCTTCTAAGTAAAATATTTTGTCTAGCAGTTCAAGTATAGTTTTTTATTCAATGTTTTTTAGCAGCTCACATTCTTTCTGGACTATTCCATTTTTTTGAAAAAATAACTTTTTCATTAATTTTTGGTTTATTCCTTTTAAAATCATTTTCTATGTTTCTTTTATTTGAAGTTGTATTGTTTTCTCTGACTCTCTTAACTTCAAGCTTTTCATTTTTTTGAACATATGCTCTAATTTTTCTAACTTGTGGACTATTTGCCCCATATTTCCTCGCTGCAATATTAATAATATTTTTTCAGATATTAAATTTTTTAACTGCTGCTGTGTTGTTTTTGATTCTATCAATTCCAGCTCTAACTCTAGATTTTACTCTAGATCTAAATGTATTTGTTTGAGTAGGTCTTGAGCTAGTAGGTCTTGAGCTAGTAGGTCTTGAGCTAGATGGTCTTGAGCTAGATGGTCTTGAGCTAGATGGTCTTGAGCTAGATGGTCTTGAACGAGATGGCATATATCCCCCTCTTCTTAATGCTGCACGAAGTTTTCTCTTAGCAGTTTTACTTCAATGAGAAGCTTTTATTTTTTTAAAAGCTGCTCTAACTCTAGTTTTTTGTGAATTAGATAATTTTTTAACCATAATATTTAAAATAAAAAAATAAATATATTACATTATATAATATATTAAAATATTATCTATTTGCAAATATAAAATAGAAATATCACCCCTGAGTATGATAAAATAATTAGAAATAATTATTAATCATAAATAAAAAGTATTTATAAATAAAAAAAGCCCTATTTATAAGGCTTATTTAAGTAAATTATCAAATATAGCTTTTACTACAGGTACACTTACTGCATTACCTGCTTGTTTATATGCTTGTGAATTACTCATAAATTCAGTAGACCAGTTATCAGGGAAGCCCTGTAATCTTGCACACTCTACAGGTGTTAATTTTCTTATTATAAAATCGTCTAAAACTACCCCGTCTACTCCTGCTACTGTTAAAGTTCCACTTATTCACTCTTTAATTCTGCTTCTTTTTGTTATACTTTTTGGATTATCTAAAATAACACCGTCCCCTATTTTAGCCTCAGCATATCATTTTTTAGTCCCATTGTTTAATTTTATAAATTCATATATCTTTGGTCTATTTCAACCATCTCCAGCTGTTAGAGTTGGTACTAATCAATCCATACCAATAAAAATATTATCCTGACTAAAATTACAAAAACTAGGATCCTTTAAATTTACTTGTAGTTTTATTTGTTTGGAATCTCTTGGAGTTATTTTATTATAAATTCTTTTTAAACTATCAAAACTTAATTTTTTATATTGTTCTTCGGTCATAAAAAATTTACTATCTACTTCTTTTTCTAAAATATCTTTTAAGAAAATATTTAATTCTTTACCTTCTGGGAAGTTGAAATAATCTAAAGTTCCCACACCTAATTTTCAAACTATAAAAACCCTTTGTCTATTTTGTGGCAATCAAAAATCTTTTGTATTTAAAACTTGAAATTTTACATCATAACCAGCATCTTTTATTCTATCTAAAATACTTTCAAAAAATCATTTGAATTTTTTATTTAAAAGCCCTTTTACATTTTCAAAAATAAAATATTGTGGTTGTTTTGTTTCTAAAATCTGTAATAAATATTCAACTAGTATAGTTCTTCAACCTTCCTTTAGGTTTTGTTTTCACGCTACACTAACATCCTGACAATTATGTACAATGCAATTGTTTGCTGTGTAAGAATTATCATTTTCAACTTCTATATTATAAACAGTATTTGTTTCTTCTAAATATTCTTTTGATTTAAAAGGTAGCCACATATATCAATTTATATTAATTCAATTGTCTTGTGTTTTTTTTTCGAACTTAATATCTAATGAATAAGTATCCCTCTGGTTAACTTCTCTTCATTCAATAATTGTTTTAGGTTTTCTTTTTGTATAATATACAGATGTAGGAGTTCAATATACTTTATGAACTAATTGTTGTATTCATAATATAAGTTTTTTTGATACAGATGAAACACGGTAATATCACTTATCCTTATAATAGTGTCAATCTCAGTCTATATATCATATTAATAATTGCTCTAAGTATTCTTTATTTAATCACATTATTGATGTTGGTATAAATTTTCAATAACTGTATTTTCAAAATTGTTCCATATACTCCACAAATTCTTTATTTGCAATATAATATTTTAAAACAGTTCTGTCATCTACTTTTGAATAATTAAATAATCACTCTAGTAATTCTTCTACTTCTTTGTATTGATTTTTATTACAACACAATACTACTCTGTGTGATTTACGCTGTATATTTGGTCATCTACTATAACTACCCCACCATCCATCTGCTAGAAGCCTTCAAACTAATTTGTAAAATTTTAAACTTTTATCAGAACATTCTGTAAGATCATCTTGAATGTTAAATCATATAAAATCTCATTTATTTAAATCTTCTACATTTTTCCACTTCGGTTCACTAAAAACTCTTTCATATTTTCTAATTGAATTATTCCACTTTTTAGTCATTTCCCTTACATAATATGGATGCTCATTTGTTACAAAAGTTTCTAATGCTCCCTGTATTTTAACATTATAAATTCATTTTTTATTTGGAGTTACAAAATGCCTTAATACTTTTTGATATTTATTTGTGTGTGTTAATACATAATCTCAAACTTCCATATTTTTAATATCTTTATATCACTTTTGTGTTAATACCATTGTTCATTCTTTAAAACAAGGAAATCCACCAGTTAATAAATCAAAATCAGGTAAATTTTCTATATCTATTTTTGTTATATCTCATAAATCAGGACTAGTTGCAAAATGTTCTTTATAAACTATTTTAGCAAATTTATCTATTTCGCTAAAGCCTATACATTCAATATTTTCTTTACCTATACTTTTCTCTAAGGCTAAATGAAAACCACCTATACCAGAAAAGGTATCTAAAAATTTCATAATCATTTTATAAAAAGTTAAATTTGAATTATACAATTGTTTTTAATCTGATACTAATCATTTTAACTGGTTACAATCTGTAACCGTTTGATTTGACTTTTTTTTATAAATTAAATTCTAAGATTATTTTTATATCTTTTAACTCTATCAAATAAGTAAACATAATCTACTGCTATTCATTTGTTCCATTGTTTGTCTTTAGGTATCTCCATACCTAAGTGAGACAAAGCATATCAGTAAGCAAAGGTTTCTGCACCATACTCCATAGGCTGAGTAGAAGAATAATCTGAAACAAAGCCTTTTTCATTTAATCTTTCAAACATTTCTTTTTGAGTTTCTAGCTCATTTTCATTCATATGTAAATGTTGAATAAAATGAAAGAACTCGTGTAGGCAAGTTTTCATAACTCTATTATAATTATGTCTTTGCAATAATGTGTTGGTTATGATTATCTGGTTATGCTTAGCTCAAGGAGTTATTCCTACAATATTAGCTATTCATAGTGTTCTATTACCGCTATCCACCCTGTAGACAACTCTTATACCATTAATAGAACTAGGGTATTTATATACCTTTCCTTCTATTCTTACATTTCTATCCTCACCAATTTCAAATAGTTCTTTTAAAGTTTCCATAATTATTTTTTATTATATATTATATTTTTCTATTAACAATTATTTCTATACAAGCCACAGCTTCATCAGCTGTACCAGTTCTAATTGTTTTTATTAAATTAGTTGGATTATTAATAACTGATTGACCAGCTATTTTTCTATATTTACCTGTTTGTTTATAGGGTTTTTGATTACATTGAAAATGAGGTAAATCTCTACCCCATAAATCATACCCCCAATCTATTCAATAAGAGTTAGCTATTTTTCATATCTCTTTCCAGAGTTTTAAATTATTAGGATATAGAGTTTTTCATTTAAAAGCTATATCAAAAGCTAATCCCTTAGTATGCATTGAATTTCTAGTCCAGGTTATTATAGAACCTGGTCTAGTTCTTCATTGAGTGAAGAGAAAGTTCTGTCTTGCTTGACTTCTATAAGCTTCTGTAATGAAAATTCTATCTCAAGTTTCTTTTAAAAAATCAATAACTTTAAGCCTAAAATTAGACTCTAAATTATTGATATTTCTGTCTGCTTTTTTCATAATTTACTTATTATTAATATAATCTTTTAGAATTTTAATTACTAAAGATGATAATGTTCTTTCATCTTTAATAGCTAAATTAATAAGTTTCTTTTTTAATTCTTTGTCTATAAATATTCATAGATGGGTCTTTATTATTTTCATCATTCTATATGTGTTTTACAAAATTAAATATTTCTTCATATTCTCTTTTATTTCAGGAACTGTTTTAAACAGTTCTATTAGTTTTTCTTTATTTGTTTGCATAATTATTAGTTAAATATTAATCTTTTATTATAAATCATAATACTTTTAAGAAAACAGGTACCTGTTTTTTAGTTAATTGACTAGTTCCTCATTTACCATAAAATTTACAATTCATTAAATCAGCTTCTGTTAAATTAGCTCCTATTAAATCAGCTCCTCTTAAATTAGCTCCTCTTAAATTAACTCCTCTTAAATTAGCTTCTGTTAAATCAACTCCTGTTAAACCAGCTTCTATTAAAACTTCTTTAATAGTAAAATATTTAATAGAAGTAAAAATTATATTTCAAAAAATAGATTTTATTTCAAATTTCTTTTCTTCTTCTTTATTTTGTAGTTTAAATTTTGTATGAAGTTTAATTATTTCTTCAACTTCATTTTCACTAAGTTCTATTTTTTTATTCTTTAATTTGTATTTCATCATTGTTTTAGTTAATAATATTAAAGTAAGTCTACTTTATCTATTTTTAAAAAGAAATCAAAAGATTTTTTAACTCTTTTGATTTCTTAAACATTTTTAAAATAATATTTATTATAAGTTTTTACTTATAATTGTTTTATTTAATATTTGCATTTTTTATGTTTTCTGGAATTTCTGTATTATCATACATTTCTATATTGTCATCATCTTTATTATTAAGTAGATTTTCTACTTTAGCAATAAACAATCATAAGAATAATCCAGAATATAATTCTTCTCCAAAGTATAATAATCATAACCCTACAGCAAGTAGTGCTGATAGCATTATATAATAGTCTAATCTTTTCATAATATTATTTTTTTTTAAAATATAAAAATCAAAACAGTCTAACTGCTGACCATATAATCCAACTCTTAATCTTTCAGGCTCCCTCAACCTGAATAGCTTCTTTAAAGATGTTATCAGAGTGAAGCCTTGTAGGTCTTATAATCTCACACTCATTTTCAATAAGAATTTTAGATTTCTTAGAATAAAGAAAGTCGTGTAAAATATATCAGATATAATGAGTAGGAGAAAATATAGCTTGCATAAATCTAGGGATAGAACCAAAGTCAGTTATAAATCACTTGGGAACAAGAATGTAAATATTTTTATTGTTAAAGTTTAAATACCGTACAAATTCTTCCATAACCATAAAATCTTTTTTAGTTCAATTTACCTTTGATAAAAGTAAATTATTCTTACTTGCTTGAGTATAGTTCATAATTTTTATTAGAAATTAAATCTTTAATTACTTGCTCTCCTATTTTTATTTAAATCTTCAAGTAAATTATTTGCTTGATGAAGTACAAGTGGAGCTGTAATTTTTCAATCCATAATTATTTTTTACAATTAAGTAATAAATCCTTATGTTTTTCTTTAATTAATTGTCTAGTTATCTGATGTTCATCTTTACTAGATTTAAGATGAGAGATTATGTCTCATAATTTATTAATAAAAGCTGTGTCTCTTTCTTTAACTAATGCTAAATAAGAATTGAGAAAAGGTTTCATCATCTTATATAATCAAAGTAATAAAATTACAAGCATAACTACTGCTAATCCTTCATCCCATAATGTCTCTATTAATTGTGTTTCCATTGTTTTTTTAATTATTAATTAATATTTTTTATATCTTATAATTCAATTTTTATAATAATATTTATTATCAGGTATATTTAATATATTATATATATCTGATTTAAAATCAAGAGTAAATGCAGGACTTAATATATCTATTAGCTGATTTATTTGTTCTACTGGTGTTTTAGCTAGTCAATTTTTATCTAGAAGATTATGTAAAGACTGATGAATATGTTGCTGTAATTGAACAATATTGTTTGGATTATTAGTTCATCATAAGTGTTTTGGATATAAATGATGATTGCTTAAATTATTCATAATCTAATCAATTATTAAATATTCTGTTGGTATAGTTTCTCAACTTATTTTATTTATATGTTCTTCTCTTATTATAAATGTTCAAGGTGTTTTTTCAACTAAATCTGTATTCTTTTTAATCCAATCAATAGCTTCTATTGTAGTATTAAATATTTTAATATTAAATTCAGCTCATACATTAGTTATTGATTTAGATAAATCTTCTGCTTTAATATATTTTTCATTATATTCTCAAATTAAAAATCTAGTTTGTTTTTTAATTCAAGGAACTATTTCAGAAGTATATCTATTTTCTGAAATTTCATTATCTAAGGTTTTAGTTAAGCCAGCTTCTAAAAAATCAGAAAACTGTTTATCTAAGAAATAAGATGGAGTATATCTTACTCAAGTATTAGTCCATTTATGTCTATATGTTCAATATATTTTTTTCATAGTTATATTATTTTATTAGAGTAATAAAGTGCTTGGATTTGTTGTGGTGTTAGGGCTTGGTTATAGATTTTTATATCTGAAATTTTTTGTCAAATAGTTGCAGACATAGGAGTATTAGAACTATTAAACATTCTAGTATTTAATGGCGTAACTCATCCTATATAATTTGATGTTCAGCTGTCTTCTAATCTTCAATTAATATATAGTTTTGTATTATTTCATTGTAATGTAAATGCAATATGTGTCCATTGATTAAGGTATGTTTTTTTAGCTCTTACAATATTTAAATGCTGTGTTGTTCATCAGTTTCATATACCTACATTAATAATATTATCCCAGTTATTAGATAGTCAAAAAATAATATTTTTATAATTAGGATCCCAATCATAACAAAATACTGACCATTGTCAGTTTACTTGATATACTAGTCAACTTATTGTCTTATCTCAAGCTCAAATAATACTATTTGTTCATAAGTTAATACTAGATGTATTACTTGTTGTTCTCATAACCTTATTTAATCCTAAATTACTTACTATCACTCATCAACTTTGTGTTCAGTGATTTCAGTTTCAACTTTGGTCATAATAAGTATTTAAATTATGTGTTCAATCTATATGAAGCACAGGCTTAGGAAGAGAGAGTGGGGTGTATTTACTAAAAGCTCAATTATTTTGTTGTATTATTGAAGGTCAAAATTTTCTTAGTCATTCTAGGTAGAGGTTATTTATTTCTTTTTGTGAAAGAACTCTGTTATATATTCTTACTAATCAGATATTTCAATTAAAATAAAATCAATCTCAGTTATATCTTCATATTAACCAATTTTTAGAACTATCATTAGCTTCTATACCTACTCAAGCTCTTTGAACAGAATATGTTACTTCAATTCAATTAACATAAATATGAATAATTTTATCTGCTCATATTGTATATTGTACATATGTCCAAGTATTTAATTTAATTATTCAAGAATGAGATGTTGAACGGGAAGCTGTGGTTGAAAAATGACAATCACCTTCTATAGCTCAATCAGATTTAATATTAAACCATTTCCAATTCTTAGAAAAAGGCATTTGATTAGTATTAAATGAATTTATTTTAATAAAAGCTCAAACAGAAAATACTCATAAATTGTTAGTTGTAGTGCTATTAGATATATTTACTCAACTATTACCCCCATTAAAACTTCCACATTTTTTACATACCCTCTATCAGCATTTACCCAAGTTACATTTGTAGCTGTTCAATTATTACTTCAAGCTGTATCATTAGCATTTCAGTCTAATAAATATTCAGCTACAAGTCCATCTCTTGGGATTGTTTCATATCAATAATATTGTGCCATACTTATTTTGATTAAGAGATATTAATTAAACAACTGAAATCTGAACCAGCTACTGCACTTCAAACTTGTGTTATTTTTAATGTAAATACATCTGTATTTACTAAAGCTGTTGCTATATTTAGATTTGCTATATGCCTGCCATTTATAGCAATTCATCACCCATTAATTATACTTATATCTTTATTTAGACTAATTCAGTTTTTATAGCATTTAACTATAAAATTAGCACCAGTATTTGCAACTTGTAAGGCTATTTTTATATTTCATACTGTTTTATTTCAGTCAGCTATATACTCAAAGAATTCAGTTCAAGCTATTTGTGGTCAAGCTATTTTAACTGTTTCTATTCATCAGCCTCCTCATCAGGCATTATCATCTACATATTTTTTAGTAGCAGGATGATAATTTGTTGTTGGAATAAAACTTGTTGTATTATTTTTTTCTAATACATTAGTCTTATCTGCTTTAGTGTTATCTGATGGAGGTGTATAATTTCACTCTAACATAGTTCCAGCAGTAGTTCAAAACTGTAATTTATTTTTAATAAAAGTATCTAATGTATTATTTATCTCATTAAAATCAGATTGTACATTAGCTTTTGCATTATTTTCAATGGTTCATAATTTAGTTTTCTCTATATTTGTAAATTTTTCTCAATCAAGATTGATTATTGGATTCGCTGGATCTAAATTATTAATAGTTATGTTACTTCATCAGACTATTGATGATATGGTTCAACTTCAATTTGTTACTGTGAAAGTTGAAGTAGTTCCATTTTGATATGTAATTGTGTAAGTATCTATAAGTCAAACAGTTCAAGTTTTTGTTGTACTAACAATTCAACTTCAATTTGTTATTGTATATGTTGTGTTTGTTCAATCTGTGAAGTTAATTTGATAAGTATCTATAAGTCAAGTAGTATTTATCTTTACAATATTAATAATTCAACTTCAATTTGTTATTGTATATGTTGTGTTTGTTCAATCTGTGAAATTAATCTGATAAGTATCTATAAGTCAAGTAGTATTTATTTTTACAATATTAGCAATTCAATTTCAATTTGTTACTGTGAAAGTTGAAGTAGTTCCATTTTGATATGTAATTGTGTAAGTATCTACAAGTCAAGCAGTTCAAGTTTTTACTATATTGGAAATTCAATTTCAATTTGTTATTGTGAAAATTGAAGTAGTTCCATCTGTATAAGTGATAGTATAAGTATCAACAATTCAAGTAGTTCAAGTTTTTGTTATGCTTTCAATAAAATTTCAAATAAATAATCAGTGATGTCTATACTCTATTTTAGAAATAAGGGAACTTACAACAGTAACCTCAGCAGTAATTATTCCTTTTTCAGTAGTAGCTGTATTCTCATTAGTTGTGGATTTTATTGTATTTGTATTAAGTTTATAATATATATAATTAATTCAGTTAGATAATATTAAATCTTGATCCATTACTTCTATTGTTTCTATTCATTTAGCTATTGGTCATCATAAAACTCTTATCTCTACATTTCATAATTGTTCAATAAAAAATGTTGTACTATTTAATTTAGATAAATAGTTGAAAACTAAAGAAGTATCATTGATTTGTACTTTTTCTGTACTAAGATGTGATTTAGGCTCAATCCTATCATTTCATCTTACATAAATAGAGTTTCAAACAACTTTATTATAAAACATTTTTTCTCTATTTAAAATGTTGTCTGGATCTACAATAATAAATCATTTTTGATGTTGTGGTACTTGAGTTACAATTAAAATAATATCTCAACTATCTGCTAAGTTATTTGTTAATTCTGTTTGGTAAAAATCTTCTACAAGAATATTTTTAGTTGTTTTTGACATAATATTAAATTAAAATATAATTATTATCTTTGGAGTCTTATTTTAGGTTTTAATCTTCAAATCATTGCTTTTTTTTGTCATAATCTTCTATTTTTTAATCTTGTAAGAACTCTTAAATTAGATAATTTATTTCAAAAAGAAACTCATTTTAAATGATCCACTTCTTTTCAATCTCACTTAGTTACTTTCCCTTTTTTCTCCATAATTCTTCTTGCAAGTGTTCTTAGGACTTTTTCATGTCTTTTTATTGGAGATTTATTATATTCTCTCATATATTTATTCATATATTCTGTGCTGTTTGCTGGCATATTAATATTATTATAGAATAGTCTAAAAATATAATAATCAAAAAATACAATTTATCAAAATTAAATTGTATGTTTTGGTGGGAAATATTCTTTTTCTTTTTCTGCTTCTATTAAAACATCTAATTGGTTAAGATAAAAAGCACTTCAATTTATTCATTCTATAATGATTTTCCAAAAATTTGCCTTATCATTAGAATATTGTATATGTTTCATTATTGGTAATCAAATATCTGAACTTAATCAACTTCATCATATTATTCAAGTTCATATTGTACTGTTTCATAAGGGAATAGAAGATACTCAAACATCTGATGCTGTAATATTAATATTTTTAATACTTTTTTTTGTATTTCTTCAAGGAACAGCCATATATGTAGAAATAGATAAATTTTGTGAAAAATTATCTAACCATATAAAAACATCTGTCATAGACTTAGTAGTAAAAGGTTTTCATAAAGAAATTTCTTTTAATGAGATTTTTTGTGATATTTCTATTCATATATCATTTTTGATTTCAGATGAAAAAACTCTCACTTTATCAGAATTATTATCAGATAAATAAATTTTTCATCAATCAAATTGAATATCTGATGGAGCAAGTCAAGTATATATACTCCAAAATTTATATTGAATATCTAAAACTGTTATAATTCAACTTACTCCAGAAACTTTTTCTCAATAAAAATATAATTTACTTCAATCAAAGGTTCCCATTAAATTAAAATTATAATCTTTTATATAATTTCAAATGATTTTTCATTCATCAGTAGCTTCAATAGTAGTTCAAGCTAAATTCTCTTTTAAAGAATAAATATGTTTGTTGGTTGATAAAAAATATGCATCAATTCATACATCAATTAATGTTTTAGGAGTAATTCAATAACTTTGTGTAATTAGATGTATTTCTGTACCACCAGAAAGAGGTCATCTTAAATAAGCTATATATGTATCTCATCATATAATTAATCTATCTTTAAATATAAATAAATCATTAATTTTTCCAGAGATATTTCAAGGGATTGATAAAACTGTAGTAAAATTATATAAAAATGGATTATTTAATCACCCAGCAGAATAATAAAGAGAATTTTTATTAAAAGTCCAAAATGAACCATAATAAGAAATTTGCTTAACTATAAATTCAGAATTTTGTATTCATTTCACTAATCTTAATGCTTTTGTCGCTAATCAAGAAAATGTTGTATTTTCAGTAATTGTTCAATCATTTTTTCAGAAAAAATATTTTTCATATTCTTCTCAATTAGATACTTGAAGATACTCTCCTAAGGTATCATAGATTTGATATTTAGCTCAAGATTTTAATATTATAGTAATCCCAGCTCAATTTAATGTATATTCTAATGTTGTAGTATCATAATCTAAAATAAAAGCAAATGCACCTCTGTATGCTTGTTTATTTCAAGTATTATCAGTAATGATTAGATATTTTCAAATTGCAGCAGCTCATAGTGGATCACTTGCAGATTTTTTTACTCTTTCTCAAGCAGATGAATCACTTCCAGTGATATAAATAGTTGGAATAGTTCAATCTAACTGTACTGGAAGCAGTATTGGATTAAAAGAAAACTTATTTGAAATGAAAGTAAATCATAAATCAACCCAAGTAGATCAATTTAATCTCCATATTTTTTTGTTAAATCATTTTAAATGATGTTTTTTCTTGAAAAAATCTACAAAGAAAAATTGTCAAGACACTCATCAATTTCAAGTTAATGTATTTCAAACTTGTAATGTTCAAGGTCTCATTTTTATTGCCATTTGTCAAAATTCAGAAAATCCAATATCAGACTTTCTATTTGTAATTTCTATATTTTGTAATTCATCAAAGTCTGTGGAAAAACTTTTTCAAATTCTAAATGATAATGCTTTTTTACTCATAATTATAAATTATTAAAATATTACCAAATTTTATTTTTACTTTTATTTAATCTTTTAATTTTGGTTGGTTGTGGATTAGAACTTCTTGTAGCTATACTTTTTATCATTCAATCAAAAATTGCTTTTTTATTATTTGCTTTGTCATATACTTTTATATCCATAAAACCAAAATAAGTAGCTTTAATTATAATTATATCATAAAAATGCTCTGGGATTTCAATCAAATCAGTTAAATCAGTAATTGGTGCTGGTAATCCTCTGTAAAACAGTTCATATTCTCAAGGTTCTTCACATATTAAAATATTTTCCCATATTCATATTGCTTTTGTTTTATCATTAAGTCTATGATAATCTTGAAAATCATAAAAGCCTACTTCAACTCATCATTTTTTTACAAAGAAAGTTTCTATCTGATAAGGTATTTCATATTTTACTGTTCATTCTATGATTGTTATTTTTTTATTATATTGATTATATCAAAAATTTCTTGCTATTGTTATAGCTCTAACTGCTGAATTAATATATCTGATAATGTCATTACTTCAATGTGCTTCTGTTGAAAAAAATGATCCAAGTTCTTTTTGAATTACTGGGGCTATTGTTGATACTGCTATCATAATATATTGTTTTATATAATAAATTATATTTATATAATATGAATAAATTGATTTTAATCAATAAAAAAAATACCATATTGAAATATTTCTATTTCTCATGTATTTATATTTTTATTAACTTAATTTTCAAGACTCTTTTAGTAATTCAAGAACTTTTTTCTTAATTACATCAACATCTCATAATTCTAACAGATTATCTGGTAATTCAACATTCCAAGCAGTAGCTAATTCTTGAAGTTGTGCAACATTCATATTTTTAGCAATAATCTCTGGAATTTGTTGTACTTCTACTGTTTCAGTTACAGTTTTAATTTCAGCCTTTGGTCAAGTTTGAATTTTTTCAGTAGCAACCTTATGGATTCAGTCATTTCTATATTTTCTTCCATTTAAATGTTTTTGTCATTGTCCTCATTTTTCTAACATTCATCATCTGGGATTATAAAATCCTAACCATTCTACTTGTTGTTCAAAAATAATATTTCATAATTCTTTTCTTTTGGCAGTATATTGTCATTTCTTAAATTCTACAAAGTCTGGTCTATCATGGTAGTCCTCTGATGGAGTTCTTCCTAATGTTTTGACATTGTAAGGGCTATAAATCTTTTTAGCTCTTTGTGCTAAACTATTAGCATAATCATATAAATAAAAAGTAACCTCTTGTAATTGTTCTTTTGGCATAATATAGTTCATTAAATATTAAAAATTTCATAATGCATAATTAGTATATTACTTTAAGATAAAAAGTCAAAAAAAAAGACTAAAAAAACTTGCTTTTTTATAATTTACAAATAAGATGAGGGTATAAATATTTTTTATGACCAGAAAAAAGTATTTATTACTTTATTTAAAACAATTACTCTGGTCAGTAATTGTTTTTTTGATTTAAAAAAAATGAAAGATTATAATAAATGATACTTAACAGAAGAAATACTATGAAAACTGCTTGTGAATAATATAAATTCTATAATATATCCTCAATTCCCAAAAAAATGAAGGGATGATAAATTAGCAGACAAGTATAATATATTAAATTTTAAAAAGAAATTGATAAGTCATTAAGTAGATGATTAAAAAAAGGATTAGATAAAAAAATATTGTTTTTTGAACAATAAAAAAGACTAGAAATTAATCTAGTCTTTTCTTAGGTTATAATTATGTAAAGTTATTACCTAAACAACACGGATAGCAGCAAACGCATTAGAATTTGAGTTTTCCATAGTTAAATACGTAACCAATGAAGCCTCTGAATTTGCAAAAGTTGAAGTTGCGTCATTCATCACTAATCTAGTTTTACCATTCATACCAGCATTTTTAATTGGGTTTTTTCAAATAGGATAAATTATTTTACAAAAACTTGGGTCAATTACAAACATTATTCCATCATATCCAGATTGAGAATCTAGTAATGGGTGTTCAATAAAGATGAATTCTCCTTGATTAATTCTTAGAGATTCAAACCTTAAATCAACATCTTTTATGTCTGTAACATTTAATCTATTTTCAAATAGAGTAGCAATTGCAGATTTTACACCAGTTCCACAAAGAACAATTTTTTTATAAGAACCATCTTTTGTGTATTTTAGTGGGTTGGCTAATGCTTCTTCTAGTGTAGTTCTTGATAGAGTAGAAGAAATATCATTCGTCCAACCTCTTTTAGTATTTTCAATTACTCATTCCATAGTATAATATGATTTACCAGTAATTGGATCAGTTGATGCAGTTTTTTGTCCAAACAATACAGCTTTTTCAATTTCAAGTGCATGTTGTATAGTTTTTTCAGCTATAATTGCTTCTCATCCTCCTATTTTATTAGTTAGATTATCAAAGTCATCTTGACTAAAAGTAGTTAAGAATTTTTGGTAGTAATTGCTTCTATTTTGATTTACTACATAGAAAGAATCAAGGCTAGCTTGTCCTTTAGTAGAAGCAGAACCTAAAACTTGCAATTCATCTCCAGAAGTAATTGCAGCAGCGGCAACTGTACCAACTCCTCTTTGTATTACTATATCAGTTGCATTAGTTATAGCAGATATTCTCATTTGTTCATTAGTAACTATATTTCTGAAAGTTAATCCAGCATATAGTCCAGAAGTTGAAACTAAAGTTAATGTAGTTATTGCAGAGGTAATAGTTGCATTAGCTTTGAACATATCATTAGCCTCATCTCTTTCTTTCCATTTATACTCTGGAAAATTATTAGATAAATCTTCGTTAAAACCTAAATTTTTATAATTACCTCCATTTAATCCTCTACCTAAATTAATAAGTGTGTGCATAAAAGGAGTTCTACCTTTTGCAATTGAAATTACTTCCAATTCTTGATTATTATATACTTCAAAAGAATCTTGAGAAGTATTTTTGTCTGTGTTTGCTCTTGCTGGTACTCCAGTAGTAGCTATTACCCCAGTAGGGTAACCATTTGCATTTAAAGCCATAATAAGTTTATTTATTTAATTAAAATTAATACATTTGTGAAGCTCTTTTTGAGAGCTTATCTTGCAATGATGGAGGAGTATTAACCTCTGTAAGTTCATTTGCAATGTGTTCCATATTAGGAAGTTCATCAAGATCTTCTTCAAGAGATTTTGTTAAAAGTTCTGGAATATTTAATTCTTCCCCTTTTAATAATTTATCACTTAATGGTCATAAGACTGGATGTTGTGAGATTATATCTAATCAGTTTCAAAAAGCTAATGCTTCTTCTTTTGCATTATCTCTTTCTTCTTCAATTGTTATAATTTGTTCTTTTAATGAATCCACTTCAGTTTCAAGTTCTCAAAATGATTCATCTAATTCTTCAAGAATATTATCATCAATTTCTTCTTCTGAATCATTGTTCGGAAAAAAAGTAGGTTTAGTTGGTGTTGGTTCAACTTCTTCTTCAACTTCTTCTTCAACTTCTTCTTCTGAACTATCAAGTATAGATTCTAAATCTAAATCTAAATCTAAATCTAAATCTAAATCTAAATCTAAATCTATTTCATCATTTTGAATTTCTTCAACTTCTGGATTTGTATCTTCAATTATAGGCTCTACTTCTTCAGTAGCTATATTAGTATCTTCATGTGACATATTTATGTAATTATTATGTAAAATCTTCATTAAAATAACTTCAAGTACAATCTCATAATATAATTACAAGAGTGATTGTCAAACTTTATTTTCTTTTTTGTTAAGTTTTTGTTTCATTTTGTAGAAAAATAAATGCATCTCATGTAAAGCATCTAAATATCATATTTTCTTTTCTGTCTCTTCTGAGCTTCTAATTGAATCAGTTTTAACAAAAATTTTATATTCATGTATTGATATCAGTAAATCAATAACATCTGGATTATTTAGAAGAAGATCCAAGTCTTCCTCTTTATATTTAGTAACCTTTCAAATCATAATTGGATTCTGCTTTGTTTTAAGAATTTCTTCAGTCAGAATTATATTTAACTTTTTTAAATTCCATAAATATATTATTATTCAAATTAATAATAATATTATTAATGCTAATATTCAGTAAATCATCATATATAAAATTAAAAATTAATAACTTCTCTTTTTTATCATTACCATAACTGGAGAATCTTGATTTTCACAAGTTTTACAAAGAATTTCTTCTTTTGGAATTTCTTCCTTTTCTGGAGCTTCTTCTTTTCCTTCCATTTTTAGAGATTCCTCCTTTTCTGGAGCCTTAGTAGTAACTTCTGTAAGTTCTTTTTCAATAGTATTTAAAAATTCATCCTTTAATCATAACTTTTTACCTAATTCTAGGTATTTAGTTTTCATTGTAACTAGTTTTTCTATATTTTCCATAATTGTATTATGTTAAAAATTAAATATTTGGATTTCATTGCCCTTTATTTCCTAAATCCATATTAGGAGTGGCTGCTTGTCATGCTTCATTACCTATCTCTTCAGCTTCAGATTGTTCTGGAGCATTTACTCAAGGTAATCAAGTTTGAGAAATTTCTGCTGCAATTTCTTCATGATTTGCTGGTTTTACTCATTCTCATGGTTCAGTTATAAACTTACTAGGGTGATAACCACTCTTTTTAATAATTTCTTTTCACATATCATCAGATTTGAAAAATCCAGATGGTCAAAGTGTATTATATAATTCAATAAGTTTTTTTGCTTCTATAGCTTGATTTGTTCCAAACATTCATTCAGTTTCCAATGATAAATTTACACCTCAAAGTAATTTAGTTCATTGGATAGCTTCCCAAGTTTGTTCTCATTCTTCATCAAGAATATAAATTAATTGCTCCTTTGTCCAATATTTTTTAACTAATTTCAACCACATTTGAGCTACTATTGAAATAGCATCTAAGAAATTACTCACATAAGGAGATAATCTTCTTTGAGAAGATTGAGATACTGCTAATGCTCAAGTTGCAGTTCTTTCTCTGGCTGAAATTCATTGATCATATTCAGAAATTCAAGTAATTTGAGTGGCTATTTGTTGAATTAATGTCATAACCCCAAAATCATTTAATCCTCATTTATCTAATCTATAAACTGCATTCCCATTTAGGTTATCTTCAGTATATAATATTCCTCAAGGAGTTCAGTCTTCAAGTTCATCATCATTTAACATAAGATTTTTCTGAACAACCATTGTTGGATTTGCAATACTTCTTGCAGAATCAAAGTAATTATTTATGAAAGAATTTCAAACTTCTTCTAATCATTTTAACATATAAGGTATTCATTCTCAAAATCTAGCTTGAGTTTGATTCGCTGCTTTTACAACATATGGAATAAATCAATAAGGATTTGGTCAAATATAAACTGGATAATTGTTTGCTATAATTATTAGTCTTCCTTGATACCAACTTGCTTTAAATTCAATAAGTCATTCAATTACATCTGGATCTTCATCAATTGCAGTTCCAGAAGTATTGTCTACTCCTAAAACAGTTGGAGATTTAAAAAAATCTTTTTCTCTGAAATCTTTGTTTACTTCTTGACGAATTTGATGAATTATATTTCAATAATCTTGAAAATCTGAAGAATTATCATTTAAAGGAAGAAGTGTTAAGAGTTTTTTATCTTTGAAAGGACTTCTATTTTTCTTACTTTTTATTGTGTTCCCGAAAACTTCAATAAATTCTCCATATGAAATAACTCATCTTTCAGTTATATATCTTAATGGTCAAGTATAAGGATCTGGAAATATATTAAATACTGGAATATTGACAGCATAAGGATGATTTTTTTCTTCAACCTCAACTTCTTCGGTAATTATTGATCCATCTACTATTGATGTATATGTTTCAGTTTTATTGGTCTTTTTATATCATACTCTCATACAGATTTCTCAAATAACTAATCAATTAGCCATTGTATCCTTTAGTTGCTTATGAAATCAGCTAACATCTGAAATATAATTTAAAGTATTTAAGATATTCTCTTTATTTTCTGCTCCTTTTTTATTTATAGCAGTTGCCATAAATATTAGAGGTTTTTCATTTAAACTTGCAACCAAAATATCAACAAAACTTCTAATAAGTCCTATTGTTATATTTTGCTTCCAACTATTACTTCATAATTGTACTTTTCTATCATAAGTAGAAAGATGATAAGCTTTTAGTGCTGCTCTCCATATAAAAAATTCTGAATTTCTAATATGTTTATGAGAAGTTTGAAAATCTTTTTCTGCTTGATTTACTAATTTTGAATCTTCATCTGAAATACTTATTTCTTTTGAATTTCATTTCAGATCCTTATATGAATATTTTTTTGGCATAAAATTATTTTTTTAAGAATAAATATTTAACTTTATATTATATAATAACTACAAAAAGGCAAATAAAAAACTAGAAATTAATCTAGTTTGTTAAATCTTTGAAATAACTTCATTTATTAATCCTTGTAATTTAATCTTGAAAGGATTACTATCTGGAATTTCTTTTTTAGCCTCTTCAAGTAAAGTTAAAAGTTTAGATTTTTTAGGAGTTTCTTTTTTTACTATATTTTTATCTGGCTCTGGAGAAAATTTTAATGCCTCATCAGTATCAATAAATTCTAAATAACCTTTTTTCATTTTTGGATTAATAATAGTTCCATCAATTCTTTTAACTCTCACAGAAAAAGTTTCTTTAATTATTCCTCATTTTTCATTTGTAATTTTTTTCCCAATTTCATCTCAATTAATATCTAAAATGATAAAATCTTTTTCAGTTTTAGGAGCTTCAGTTTTAGGAGCTTCAGTTTTAGGAGCTTCAGTTTTA
>CAZPIB010000003.1:0-41602 GCA_964586815.1 uncultured Candidatus Peribacteria bacterium
AAAAGTATCTTGTTGAATTTACCTTCTGAAAGAATATTATCATCTTTTGTTAAAAGATTATTATCTCACTGAGTAAAAAATCTATAAAATTTTTCAAAGCCTCACATTTTTAACTTTACATAATAACTTCAAGTCCCTGAAAAATTAGCTAAATTTGAAATAGTTATAGTTTCATCACTAAAATTTTGATCTATTGATCAAGAAAAAGTATAAGTAATAGTATTATTATTTATTAATACAGTATCTAAATCTTGTTTACTATATCCACTAAAACTAAAACTTCATGTTGATGTAGGTGAACTAATATTAAATGATGAAGAGTTATTATAAAAAGAAATTACAAAATTATAAGAATTTGCAGTAACTCAAGTCAAAACTAAATCTGGTGTAGCACTGTAAGATTTAGAAGATAATTTTAAAATTTCTCAGTTTCAAGAATTTGCAATATATAAAGTTTTTTCTAAATTATCAAAATATAATCAAGTAGGTTCATTTAGTCAGTCTTCCCTATTTAATAATTCATAAACAAGTCAACCTGATTTATATAAAATTCTATGATTTAAGGTATCTGAAATAAATACAATTCATCAAGAACTACTTGTTCAAGTTGGGTTATTTAAATGAACATCATTAGGATCTAATCAAGTATCAAAAAATTTATTATATCAAAAAAATCATCTTCATACTCATTCTATTTTATGAGATTTTTGAATATCAATATCAAAGTCTGGAATAAAGGTTTTTATGAATATATGATTTGTATTTGTATTTTCACTTCAAGATGAGCAATATATTCAGTCTCACTGACTATTTATAGTACTTCAAGTATATCAAATATAAGCAAAACCTCCCTTATCATAATTTTGTTTAATTTTTACAATTAATCCAGTTCATGTTACTATTGGGGCAAAATTAGTATCAATATTCATAAAAATATTTTGCAATTGATTTTCAAAGCTAGAAAAATCAGATGAATTTTGTAAAATTCTTTCTTGAGAAGTTATATTTTTTATTCACCCAAAAACTAAATATCACACAGAAAGCATGAGTATTGTGGAAATACTTATTCAGATTAATAATTCAATTAAGCTAAATCATTTAATATTCTTAAAATCCATTTATCAATTGTAACTTTTGGAAGTAAATTATTTGTTTGTATCATATTTAAATCATCAAATATTTCTTCTAAATAATCTATAAAAATAAAGTTTTCTTTTGAATATTTAATTAGTGTTTCAAGAAAAGAAATATAATCTGTTTTTTCTAATTTTGTCTTAAAAAAGTAAGAAACTAAATTTTTAGGATTTTTATTTTTTATACTTTCTTCAAGTAAATTATAAAAAAAATCATTTTTTATATCTACCAATTGTAGTGCTAAATTTACTGTTTGTACTCTCGATAAAATTGTTTCTAATATTCAAGATTCTGATTTATTTGTAAGAAAATATAAATTTTTTATTCATGGTTCTTCTAGTTTTTTAAGGCAAGAATTTTGAGAATGCTGATTTGCTCTTGAAAAATTTTCTATTAGCAAAATTTGAATTTTATAAGGTGTTTTAGTATCTGATATCTTCAAAAACTGCTTTATTTCTTCTAATTTTATTATTTTTCAATTATCTTCTAATTTAAAAATATTTATTTTTGGAATATTTAATTCTATTAATATTTCTTGAGATAAAGAAAATATTTTTTCATTAACTAATTCTAAATTATCTCACAAAAATAAAACTGGAGAAATATCTTGTTCCAATTTTATTTTTTTAATAAGTATACTTTTTAACTTTTTCACCCCAAGGGTACTTGTTTCACTGCACATATTTTATTTCCCTCATAAAATTGCCTCTATATTTAATTCATTTAATATTTCTTCAATTTGTTTATTTGTTTGAGTATTTAATTCTTCCAAATTTATATTTTCTATATTTTTATCTTTAGTAATTTCTTTTAATTTATCTTTAATAATTTCATTATCTTCTACAGTTTCCGCAGTTGAAATTTCTTCTAATTTTTCTCATCAAATATTACTCTCTTCTATATTTACTCAATCTTTCCCATTTTCTAAAACTTCATTATTTATTTCTTTATCCATTATAGTTTTAGGTATGTTCTCATTTGCTAACTCTTTATTAAAACAAGAAGTTAATACCAAACTTAAAAAAACTAATAATACTATTTTTATTTTCATAATTATTTTTTTATTAAAAAATTAATACAATATATATTGTATTAATTTTTATAATAAATACAAAAAAAAGTTGATAGAAAATATTATTTATTGAATTTGATCTTTATATTCTCTATATTGATTCATCAAGTCAACTATTTCTTCTGGTTCTCAAAAAGCACTAAAAATTCATAATTTAGCATGTATTTGTATATCATATATACTATTTGGTTTTTTTACTCCACTTACTATATTATATATATTTATATCCTCTGCAACTTTACCTGTTAACATAATTTATTTATTTATTTACCAAAAATAATTTTTTTATATAAACAATATAACATAAAAAAAATAAAAAGTCAAAAAGTAAAAAATATGCCACTAAAATAATTTCACAAAATCCTTAGAAAAAATATTTAGCACATAACATAAAAAAGTGCTAAAAAAGTTTTGACAGAGAAAAAAATAAAGATATTATACTTAATAAGTTATGAAAATAACTAAAATTAAAATTTAATAAAAAAACTATGGCAAAAATAATTTGAATAGATTTGGGTACAACTAATAGCTGTGTAGCTTTTATGGAAGGTTGAGAAGCTAAGGTTATTCCTAATGCTGAATGAAATAGAACAACTCCAAGTGTTGTAGCTAAAACAAAAGATGGAAGTATTATTGTTGGTACTCCTGCAAAAAGACAACAAATCACAAATCCTGCTGAAACCATTTATAGTGCTAAAAGATTTATTGGGAGGAAATTTGATGAAGTAACTGATGAGATAAAAAATGTTCCATTTAATGTTATAAAAGGTAAAAATGGTGAAGCATTAATTAGTTTTGATGGTAAAGATGTTAGACCTGAAGAAATTGCTAGTCATGTTTTAATGAAATTAAAAGAAGATGCTGAAAATTTTTTATGATATAAAGTAACTCAAGCGGTTATTACTGTTCCTGCATATTTTAATGATGATCAAAGACAAGCAACTATAAATGCTTGAAAAATTGCTGGTCTTGAGGTAAAAAGAATTGTAAATGAACCTACTGCTGCAGCTTTATCTTATGGTGCTTGAAAAGGTAAAAATGAAAAAATTGCAGTATTTGATCTTTGAGGTTGAACATTTGATGTTTCTATATTAGAATTATCTGATGAGGGTACTTTTGAGGTATTAGCTACAAATTGAGATACTCATTTAGGTTGAGATGATTTTGATAAAAGATTAGTAGATTTCATTACTTGAGAATTCAAAAAAGATGAAGCTATTGATTTATATAAAGACCCAATGGCACTTCAAAGAGTTCGTGATGAAGCTGAAAAAGCTAAAAAAGAACTATCAAGCACTACTACTTATGATGTAAATTTACCTTATATAACTGTTGCAAATGGTGTTCCGAAAAATTTAATGATGACAATTACTAGAGTAAAATTTGAAGAATTAACTTCTGATTTAGTTGCTAAATCTATTGAGCCTTGTAAAAAAGCACTTACAGATGCTTGATTATCTACTTCTGATTTAGATCAAGTTTTACTTGTTTGAGGTTCTACTAGAATTCCACTTGTAAAACAAAAAGTTGAAGAATTTTTTGCAAAAAAACCAAATGAATGAGTAAATCCAGATGAAGCTGTTGCTCTTGGTGCCGCTGTTCAAGCAGGTATTATTTGATGAGATGTAACTGATGTATTACTTCTTGATGTTACTCCTCTTTCTTTAGGTATAGAAACTATGGGTTCTATTTCTACAAAAATGATTACAAGAAATACTACAATTCCAGCTTCAAAATCAGAAACTTTCTCTACTGCTGTTGATAATCAACCAGAAGTAGAAATTCATGTACTACAAGGTGAAAGAGAAATGGCATCCGATAATAAATCTCTTGGAAAATTTAAACTTGACCAAATTGCTCCAGCTCCTAGATGAACTCCTCAAATTGAAGTTAGTTTTGATATTGATGCAAATGGTGTACTTAAAGTTAAAGCAAAAGATAAATCTACAGGAAAAGAGCAACATATTACAATTCAAGGAAGTACTGGTATGGATGAGGCTGAAGTTGAAAAACTTATAAAAGAAGCTGAAGCTCAAAAAGATGGAGATAAAAAGAAAAAAGAAGTAATTGATGCAAGAAATATGGCAGATTCTACTTCTTATCAAGCTACAAAAATGATTAATGATAATAAAGATAAAATAGATGAAGCTGACAAAAAAGAATTAGAAGAGAAAATAGAAGCAGTTAAAACTGTTATCTGAAATACAGAAAGTAATAAAGAAGAATTAGAAACTCTAACAAAAGAATTAAATGATTCTATGATGAAAATAGGACAAAAGCTTCATCAAGCATGAACATCTAATTCAGAAACTTGAACAGAAAATAAAAAAGAAGATGATCAAGTTGTAGATGCTGAAGAAGTTGAAAAAGAAGATAGTGAGAAAAAAAATGAAAGAGTTTAACTGTTCATATTTATATACTTTATTATACAAGCCATTATTTACATAATTTATTAAAAAAGACTAATTTTGAATTAGTCTTTTTTAACTTCAATATTTCACATTTTTGAATTAATAATATCTAAAACTTTGAATTCGAGTTTAGAATAAAGTGCTTTTTCTGTACTGAATATTTTAAAGATAATTTTTTCTCAAGAATTAGGAAATCTCTCAAGTTTTTCTGTTATCATATAACTAAGAGTTTCTCCTGAATACTCTGCTTCTAATAATCAAATATTTTCAAAATTTAAATTCAACTTTTTTAATACTTCTTCAAATAAGACATCACTTTTTACTATTAATCAATTATTTCATATTTCCTTTATTTCATCACTTTCTTTATCTGTCTCATCTCTAATTTCTCAAAAAATTTCTTCAATTATATCTTCTAATGTTATTAGTCAAGCAACTCATCCATATTCATCCATCACAATAGCTAGATGCTTTCTTGAATTTTGAAATATTTTTAAAACTGAGTCAATTGGTTGATTTAAAGGAACTCTTAATACCTCAGATAATTCTAAATCTTTTAATTTTGTATTTCTTTGCTTATTTAAAATATCTCTAATTGTAATAAAATGACTTATTTTATCAATAGTTTCAGAATATATAGGAATCCTGCTATGTGTGTGATTTATAAAAAAATCAAAAGCCTCCTTTATAGTAGCTTTATTACTTAAGGCTTCTATTTGTACTCTAGGAGTCATTATTTCCTCTACATCTGTATCTCAAAAATCTAAAATATTTTTTATTTGCTCATGCTCATACTTATCAATTGCTCAGCTTTGTCTTCACATATCTACAAAACTTTCTATCTCTTCATTTGTGATTTTTTCAGAATTTATTCATTTAGAAAATATTTTTATAAAAAATTCTAAAATAGAAATAATTGGATACAAAATAAACATTAGTATTTTATATATAGGGGCTACAAATAATGAAATACTTGTAGCATTTTTTATAGCAATTGATTTAGGAATTATTTCACCAAAAAGTAAAAGTAAAAACGTAACTATTCAAGTTGAAATTCAAATCATAGCTGATTGACTAATTCATAATCCTGAATCTTGAGCAATTCATATTGCTATTGCTGTAGCAAGAGCTGCTGTGAAAGTATTTACAAGATTATTTCAAATAAGTATAGTTATTAATAATCTATCATTATTTGATTTGATTTGTTTAAGAGATTTACTTCAAAATTTATTTTGTTTTAAAAGTCATTCTAATTTATGTTTAGCTAAACTCATTAAAGCTAATTCTGTTCCTGAAAAAAATGCAGAAAGCATAAATAAAATTATAAATAATCATATTTGCATAATTTCCATTTTTTAATTTATTTTAATAATATATAAAGTATGATTTATTATAAGTTTTTTATTTGAATAGCAAGTTTTTTAAAAAGTATTTTTTAAGTAGCATTATAGTTTTTCATATGTTTTTAGGATTTAAATTTAAAGGTAGATTACTTCTAGTATAAAAGCAAAATTTGTAATTTTGCTTTTATTTTTTATAATAAAATATATTAATGAAAAGAAAATATGAAATTTATAATAAAAAAATAGTTAACTTTTTCTATTGAAATAAAATAAATAAAGATATAAAAAATAAGATAATAGAAAATGAATTTAAAAAATAAAAAAATAGCCATAGTCTGTGATTGGATAAAAGACTGGTGATGAGCAGAGTTAGTTTTAGAGCAGTTTATGGAAATATTTCCAGAAGCTGATATTTTTACTTCAGTTTTTTATCAAAAAAATAATCCTATTTTTAAGTGAAAAAAGATAACTACAAGTTTTATTCAAAAAATTCCTTTTTTAAATAAATCTCATAAATTAGCATTAAAATTAAGACCTATTGCTTTTGAAAGTTTTGATTTTAATGAATATGATATTGTAATTACTAGTTCTAGTGCTGAAAGTAAGTGAGTAATAACTAATCCAGATACTCTTCAAATAACTTACTGTCATACTCCAACAAGATATTTTTGGTCTCATTATCATGAATATCTAAAAATGATGGAATTTGGATGAATTATGAATTTTTTTTGAAAAAAATTTGCTCCAAAAATAATTCATAAATTAAGAACTTGGGATTATATTGCAGCTCAAAGAAGTGATTATTTTATTTCTAATTCAAAAAATACTAGATCTAGAATATCAAAATATTATAATAGAAAAAGTAGTGTTATTTATCCCCCTGTTAAAATAAAGGAATTTAAATTTATTGAAAATAAATCTGATTATTATTTATATATATGAAGATGTATTCCTTATAAAAAATTTGATTTAATAGTTAATAGCTTTAATCAAAACTGAAAAAAAATTATTTTGGTTACAAATACTGATAATAAATTATTTAGAGAATTAAAAAGAAAATCAAAAAAAAATATTACTTGGAAGCTCAATATTTCAAGAAAAGAAACTACAAAATTATTTGAACAAGCAAAAGCATTTTTATTTCCACCAGAAGAAGATTTTTGAATTGTTCCTCTTGAAGCTCAAGCCTCGGGAACACCAGTTATAGCTTATGCTAAATGATGAGCTTTAGAAACTGTTATAAATTGAAAAACTTGAATATTTTTTGAAGAACAAAGTATAGAAAGCTTAAATAAAGCAATAAAAAAATTTGAAAAAGTAAAATTTTACCCAAAAAAAATAAGAAAACATGCTGAAACTTTTGATGAAAAAATTTTTAAACAAAAAATTTTGGATTTTATAAAAAGTAAGTTATAATAGTTTATATATTTTATATTAATTTAAAAAAAATGATACATACTTGAAAAACAAATAAGATTTTAACTTCAACTTTAATTCCTACAGTTATTGATAAAACTCCAAATTGAGAAAGAGCCTATGATATATATTCTAGACTTTTAGAAGATAGAATTATATTTTTGGGTGATGCTATTGATTCTATGGTAGCTAATACAGTAATTGCTCAATTATTATTTCTTGAAAAACAAGATTCTAAGGCTCCAATTACTATGTATGTAAATTCACCAGGTGGACATGTAACAGCTTGACTTGCTATTTATGATACTATGCAATATATTTCTTGCCCAGTTACTACAGTTTCAATTTGATTATCTGCATCAATGGGTTCTATTATATTATGTGGTTGAGCAAAATGAAAAAGATTTGCATTGCCTCATAGTGAAATAATGATTCATCAGCCACTTGGTTGAGCTGAAGGACAGGCAAGCGATATTAAACTAGCAGCTGAACATATTATAAAAACTTGAGTTAGATTATATAGAATATTAGCAAAGCATACTTGAAAAAATATAAAACAAGTAGAGATTGATTGTGATAGAGATAATTTTATGACAGCTGAAGAAGCTTTAAAATACTGACTAATTGATAAAATAATAAAAAATAAGTAAGAATTTCTTACTTATTTTTTTCTTCATAATATTATATATTTTTAAGAATATTTAAAGCTTCTTTTTCTAAAAAATTTTCTATTTCCTCATCTTGTGGAGGATGTTCTACTAAATATTTAACTTTTTCACTTTTGTCCCAATCTTTTGAAATTATTTGTTCTAGTACAGATTTTTTATTAAAAATATTTATAAAATATTTTTTTTCTGCTAAATTTAATACTTCATTTAAATCTATATTTAGATGAAGTATTAAAAAATATAAATCAACCGCATCTTTCCATTTTTTTCTTCAAATCATAGCAAATACTTTCATTGCTGATAATTCAGATAGACTAGCAACTTTTAATCATCATAAAATATAATGCTTTCAAGAAATATTTATTTTTTGATTATCATATAGTGTTCTATAAAAGTTTATCAAAGAAAGTTTTACATTATTTATTTCTACATGAATTTCTTCTTGTTCTATAAATTCTATTGAATAAAAATCTTGTTTATCTTTTAAACTTATATCAAAACCATACTTATTTATTCTTTTAACAAAATTTGAAAAAGTTCATTGATTTGTGCTTGAGAAAAAATCAAAATCTATACTTTCTCTATGTCATAATTGCAATGCAATAGCTGTTCATCATCATAAAAAATGAGTAGTAGAAAAATCTTCTAAAAGAATTTTAAATTTTTGTTGATTTATATTTAAAACTTTTAAAGCTATATTATTAAAAATGATTTCTTTTTTTTCTATGATATTATTTTTTGTATCTTTATTTATTTTATTTCAATAGAGAAAGTTAACTATTTTTTTTATCATATTTTTTATTATAAATTTCATATTTTCTTTTCATTAAAAAGAGTTTTTAAAAATCATTTCCTTCTAGAATTTAAAGCAAAATTATCTTTTTTAATTAAATCAAATCATTTATTTAAAATTCAAGAATCAAAATTTTTAAATATAAAATAAATTTCATCTATACTTCACTTTGACATAATATAAGAAATTTTAGTTTTATCACTAATATCTCATTTATCTTCACTCCACCAATTATATTTCTCTGAGAATTTCAACTTTTTATCTAACATAGTATATATATTAAAAATATTTCTTATATACTATATTATAAAAAATAAAAGCAAAATTACAAATTTTGCTTTTATACTAGAAAAAATTTTACTTATTTTTTTCTTCATAATCATTGTTTTTCTAGAAATTGTAAAAATAAAGAATTAGGTATAAGATTATTATCTTCATCTACTATATCTGAAAGAATAAAGTTATTTTCTCAGATATGTAATAAAAAAATATTATTTTTTATAGAAACAAACATTTTTTTAAAATTTTGTAAAATTTCTTTTTGTTTAGTATTTTTATTTATAAGAGTTTTTAATTCTAGAGAATATGATTTAGATAAATGATTTAATTCTTGTATTGATTCTCATTCTTCTTTTAGCTTACCTTCTTCTTCAGATATTCTCTGATTAATTTTATTAAAAATATTTTCAATTACTTTTGATTGCTTTGTTCATTTATCTAATAATTCAATAGTTTTAGAAACACATTTTTCTCATTTATTATAATCTCAAATCACTAGCCTAATTTCTAGTCATAAGCCATTAGCTTTTATGTGTAAATTATTAACTATGTTTTTTATATCATTTTTATTTTCTTCTGGTATAAAAAATACAATTTCATCTCATCATATATATTTTATAAAATCTAATTCTTTAGAGTTAGTTAATGCAACTATTTTTTTAGTATTTTCTTTTCAAGATTGCAATTTAGCTTCATTTAGTGATATTTCTTTATTTAATACAGACTGCAATAATTTATAATATTCAATATAGTTAGAGGTTCATAAATTTTGAATATCTAAAAAACATATAATTCATTTTTTACTACATATATTTTTATGAAAAGAAGTTAAGTTATAATCTCATTTATAATAAGTAGATAATTTATCTTCTACACTTTTTAATTCTTTACTAGAAATAATATTTTCTTTAATACTTTTATATGTCTCTACAGTTAGTTTTCTTGATTCAGGAAATATAAATTCTCAATCTATAGTTATTAGATCTAAAAGCTTTTTAAGTTTTTTATATAATATTAAACTAGAAGGTAGTCTCCCTTTTTTTAACATTCTTATAATAGTAGGACTAAAAAAAGAATTATTTTCATCATATATTCCAATAGTTTCTGAATAGTCTTTATCTACTTTTTGTATCTCAAGAGTACCATTATTTCAGTGAACTTTATATGAGATACTATTTTCTATGCATTCTTCACTAATTAAATCTAAAATATTTTTTGTATAATATGTTTTTGTTATTAGTTTAAATAAATCTGTTTCTCTAGGAATTTCATCATTTATATATAACTCATATAAAGAATCTGATATTTTTCTATGATTATTTTCTTCTTCTTTTTTATAAATTTGTATTACTCTTTTATCATACTTAGATACTATTTCTAAAGTAGATTCATTCTTATTTATAATATAAATACTTTTTTGAGTATGATAATGCTCTGTTTTTAGTTTTGTATAAAATTCTTCTTTATATCAATGTTTTATATAATCAATATATCAGTATTCTAAATCTAAATGCTTTTTCTCTAGATCTGCTTTCAAGTAAGCAAGAGAAAGAATTATATTTTCTTCTAGTGTATGTTTATCATTTTGAAAATCTTGTATTTCTCATATCTCTAATTCAAAAGATAGTGATAAATCTTTTTTTTCTCCACATAAATTATCTAAAGAATATTTTAATGTATCATAAATATCTATTTTTAATTTTTCAATTTTATTTTGATCATCATTTTTAAGATTTAATTTTAAAAGTATGTTTTTATAATCATTCCAAATAATATCAAAGTCTAAATTTATTTTTTTAAAAATCTCTTCTTTTATTAATTTTTTAAATTCATAAATAATATTATCAACAAAAGATTGTCCATATTTATCATTCATATCTTTTATTCAAGTCAACATTATTTGTATAAAAAAATCTCAGATTTTTAATGATGTCAATATTTCAAGTCAAGGATAATTTTCACTATGTTGCTTTAGTAACATTTTCTTTTCTTGATCAAGTAAAGTTTCATTAGAATCTAAGATTTGATCTATAAGCACATTAAAATCACCTCAATTAAAAATATTATCTTCAGGTGTAAGTATATTTAATTCTTTTCATTTATTTTGTATATTACTATTCATAATAATAACTTTTATTTTTAATAAAAGTTATTATTATGAATAATCTAATTATGTCAAGTTATTTTTTTCTATTTCAAATATATTCAACTAAAAAATTTAGCTTATCTGAATTTAATGATAAAATTATTTTTTTTGAATCAGTAATTAAGTTATCTAAATATTTATGAGTTTTTTCAAGTCATAAAAAATATACAAAACCTTTTTCTTCTCAATCTCATACAGTTTTACCTGTTTCTTTAATAGTTCACTCTACATCAAGTAAATCATCTTTTACCTGAAAAGCTAATCATATTTTTTCTCCAAATTTTTTATATTTTTTTATTTCTATATCTTTTATTAAATATCATCAATCTTCAACTAATTTTAATCATCATGAAATAGATGCTTCTATTAATTTTCAAGTTTTTTTATTATGAGTTTCTACTAAATTTTCTAAAGTTAATTTTTCTGGATTCTTTTCATAATATAAGTCTAATACTTGCCCTCAAAGCATTCACTTTAATCATATTGCTTCTCAAAAAGTAGATATTAATCATTTTTGATTATTTATTGATCATAAAATTTCAAAAGATATAGAGTTTAATAAATCTCCTACTAAAAGAGCATTTGTTTCTCAATACTTTTTCCATGTAGTTAATTTTCCTCTTCTAAGTTCATCATTATCCATAGCTGGTAGATCATCATGAACTAAAGAGTAGGAATGTATTAATTCTAAAATTATACAAAATTTTATTATATCATCAGATTTTTTTATATCTTTTATATCTTTTTTAGAAAATATTAAAAAAAATTCCAAAGCTAAAATACTCCTTATTCTTTTTCATCACTTACAAGAATATAATGTTGCTTGCTTTATTTTTTCTAATCAAGAATTTTTTTCAGATTCAAAATAGTTATTCAAATATTCTTCTACTGAATCATCTATTAAATTTTTATATTCTAAATACCAATTTGGTAGCATAATTTTTTATTTATTAATTAAATTCCAAAATTTCTTTTACTAAAATTAAAGCTTTTTATAGCTTTATTAAATTCTTTTTCATCAAACTCTGGCCATTTTTTTTGAGTAAAATAATACTCACTATATTCAGAATCAAAGAGTAAAAAACCTGAATGTCTTATATCTCAACCTGTTCTTATTACTAAATCAACTACTGGAAATTTTCAACTATCAGTATATTTTCTAAATTCCTCTTTTGTTAAATCTTCAGGATTAATTTCAGCTTTTATTATTTTTTTAGTTGCTCTAATTATTTCATCTTGTCATCAATAAATTAAAGCTAAAATTAAAGTTAATCCAGTATTATTTTTTGTTTTTTGTTTAACTTTTTTTAATATTATTTGAGATTCTTCTGGAAGTTTTGAAATATCTCAAATTATTTCAAATCTAAGATTTTCAATATTCATTTTTTCTAAATATTTTTCAATAGAATTTACTAGTTTTATAATTGATTCTACCTCTTTTTTATCTCTTTTTTTTAAATTTTCAGTTGATAAAGCCCATAGTGTTAAAAACTTAATTCAAATTTTATCTGCATATCCAACAATTTTTACTACATTATCTGCTCATGATTTATGACCAGCTATAGCAGGCAATAGTTTATTTTTAGCCCATCTTCTATTTCAATCCATTATAATTCAAATATGGTTTGCTAAAAAAATTTGATTTTCTTTTGACATTATTTTTTTTTAATAATAATATTGATTTTTTAAATCATAATTAAATTATCAGAATTAGAAAGTTCAAAAAATTTTCATTTTTTATTTATTAATTCTATATAATTTCATTCTTCAATTATTCTTCAATTTTCAATCATAAATATTCTGTCAGCATTCTTAATTGTAGAAAGTCTATGAGCAATTACAATAGAAGTTCTTCATTTAATTAAATTATCAAGTGCTTTTACTACTAATATTTCAGTTTTATTATCAAGTGCTGAAGTAGCTTCATCAAGAATTAATATTTTAGGATTTTTTAAAAATAATCTAGCTATACTAAGTCTTTGTTTTTCTCCTCAACTTAATTTTAATCATCTTTCTCAAATTATTGTATCTAATCATTCTTTTAATTCAAATACAAATTCAGCTTTAGCATTTTTTAATGCTTTTTTTATTTCTTTATTATTAGCTTCCTTATTTGCAAAAAGTAAATTTTCTTTAATTGTTGTATTAAAAAGTGAACTGTCTTGCATAACAAGTCATATATTTTGTCTTATAGATTCTTTTGATAGCTTATTTATATTTACTCAATCTAATAAAATTTCTCATAATTTTATATCCCAAAATCTAAAAATAAGATTTACAATTGTTGATTTTCATGCTCAGGTACTTCCTACAAAAGCTACTTTTTCTCAAGAATTTATTTTAAAACTTAAATCTTTAAGTATTTTTATATTTTTACTATATCAAAAATTTACATTTTTGAATTCAATATTTCCTAAGATATTTTTTATAGTTTTTCAATTTTTTAGATTATCAATTTCTAAATTATCAAATTCATCATACATTTTCTCAACTGCTGTAATTTGCATAGTAACATTTTCTAATTTTGAAAAAATCAATCACAAAGGAGAATAAATCCATCATATATATGCAAAAAATAAAAATAATTCTGTAAAAGTTAAGCTTCAATCTATTATAAAAAATATTCAAAATCACAGTACTATTATTCTAGCAATCATAACTATAGCTCCTGAATATATTTCAGAAATACTCCAAGATCTATTTATATCTAACTGTTTTATAAAAATATTATTTAAATCATTTTTTATATTTTTCTTAAATATTTTTTCAATTCATAATATTTTTGTTAATGCAAATGAGCCTAAAGCATTAGAAATTTTTCAAAATATTCAATCCCATTTATCATTTAATTTTCTTTGCTTTGGGGTAACTTTAAATAAAAAATATAAACCTAATCATATCATGACTGGAACCATAGATAAGGTTAATAAAGCCATTTTAACATTAATAAAAAATAATATTACAATTATAATTAATATTCTTGAAAGATCTTTTATTAAATCAACTAGTATAAATTGTAAAAATAAATATTGTTCTCTGGTTCACCTATCAAATATTTTAAAAATTTTTCACTGTTGTTTTCATAAATATTCTGAATATTTCATAAACAGTATTTTTTCAGAATATTTTTTTGTTACTTCATTAAAATTTAATACATTACTTTTTGTTGCAAGATTATAATGATAAAAATATTTTAGTACTAAAGTTACTAATATATATCATGCCCAAAAAATAATAATATATATTATAAGTTTATGATTAAATTCTCATGTTTTTAAAAACAATTCTATTTGTTCTATGATTTTTGAAAAAATTATAGGTTCTAAGACAGTTACTCCAGCTACCATAATTCAAAAAAACAATATAAAAAAAGATTTTCATTTTCATATTGTTTTTATATAATTTTCAAATATTTTTTTAATTGTTGTAATCATCTATTTCATTATTAAACCACTATTTTATCCTCTGGGTTTACTATTTTTTCTTTATATTCACTTAATTTTTTATTTTTATTAAATTCATATAAAAGTGGTGCTGCTATGAAGATTGATGAATATGTACCTATAATTGTACCAAACATCATTGCTAGAATAAATCCTCTTATTGCTTCTGGTCCAAAAAAGAAAATAGTAAGAAGTACAAAAAATAAAGTTAAACTTGTAAAAATACTTCTTCTTAATGTTTGTTTTATTGAGATTTCAATAATTTCTTTTAAATTTTTCTTTTTTATTGATTTTTTAATATTTGATCTAATTCTATCAAAAATTACAATTGTATCATTTATGGAATAACCAAGAATTGTTAAAAGTGCTGTGACAAAAAAAGTATCAATTTTAAATTCAGGAAAAAATGTTGAAACTATTAAATATAATCCAGTTGAAGCTAAAACATCATGAAATAATGTTGCTATTGTTATTAATGCAAATGACATAACTGATATTCAGGTAGCCACTCAACTAAAAGCATACATTACATATATTGCAATTGCAATTATTGCAATTATAAGTGTAGTTATAGCTGTATTTTTTATATAATCTCAAAAACTTTTTCCTATATTTGTATAACTTGTTTCAATAATATTTTCATCAAATGTTTCTAAAATTTCCAAAGTTTTTGCTCTAAAGTCAGCTTTTATTTTTGATAAAATTTCTCATGAAATTTTTGTTTCTGTTAATCTTTTATCAGTTTTTAATGGTTCTAAATCTTCTTCTGTAAGATTTATTGAATTATAACCAGTTACAATTCATATCTTATTTTCACCTGCTATTTGAAAAACTTTTATTCAACTTATAATACTCTCATTATTATGTTTTACTTTTTTTCCTTCTTTAATTAATGCAATTTTTATTTCCTCTATATTAAGTTCTTTAATTTGATATTCATACTCTGCTTGAGTTCAACCTGTCATATCAATTCAAAAATTTATATTTCAAAATACTATTATTATTAATGATAACAATAATGCTACTCCAGAAATAATAAAATATCTATATCTATTTTTTATAATATTTAATTCCATTTGTTATAATTAATTTTTAAATACTTAATTATTGTATAAAAAATTAAAAAAAATCAAGTTATTCAGGTTCTTTTTTCATAAGAAAATAAAATTTTTAAAAAAATTATAAAAATTTGCAAAAATGAGTAAATATTAGTATACTTATTTAAGTTAAAATTATTTATATATTTAATTAACATATAAAATGGCTATAAAAGAAAAAAAAATAACTGATATTGTACTATCTAATACTGATAGACAAGAAATTGAAAAAACTTTTTCTGAAGCATCAGATTTTAGATCAATTTGAGAAAAAATAACTGCTCCTTTAGATGATATTATTTCAGAAACTGCAAAAATTATAGATGCAGATCCTATTATGAATGTAAGTAGTGAGCTTAAAAAAATGAATGGAGATGTTCAAGAAGTTTATAAAGATATCATTGATAATGATGGTGCTTTTATGAAAATAATTAAATCTATTCCTTTAATTTGAAATGTAGCAACTTGGACTGATGATAAAATTGATGAAGCTAGATTCAATATGAAAGGTTTAGAATGAAAAATAAATATTATTTTTTCTGGTTTTGATCAGTCATATGAATCTATAAATCTTTCTATTGATATGCAAAAAAAATTTGTAGAAGGTATAGATAATAATCTTAATAAAGTAATAGCTTATAAAGAATATATTGAAACTAAAATAGAAGAATTTAAGACAAGATTAGGTGAAGCTCAAGATGAAAATGAAAAAATGAAACTTGGAATGTTTATTTCAAATGTAGAATATTTTCAAGGTAATTTAATTATTTTAATCTGAAATCTAGATATGGCTAGAAAAAGATTACTAATGAGGCTTGATTCAGCAAATAAATTAGCATTAGCTATGAATTCTAGTAGACCAATTTTTAAAACTTTACTTTCTACTGCATTAATTGAAACTTCAAGCCAAAAAGCTATTGATGCATCAATGAAGGCAATGGATATTATGGGATCTACTATTGATAAAATGTCTTCTGAACTTACTGATAAAGCAATTGAGTCTTCTAAAAGAGCTGAAGAAATATCTTCTAGACCAGTATTATCTTCTACTATTTTTATTGAAAATGTAACTAAACTGAAAAATCATTTTGATGAAATGGATGAGTATAGACAACAAGTAAAAATAGAAGCAGAAAAAGAACAAGCACTATTCAAAGAAGCTAAAGTAAAACTTGAAAATATAAAAGTAATGTCTAAAGAAAATCATGAAGAACTAGCTAAAGTATTAAATAAATAAAATTTTATGATTAAAGAAATTATAACTAAGATTAAAGATGGTATTGGGATTGAAGATAAGATCGAAAAAGTAAATGATTTAAAAATAAATCATTCTTTTTCTATTCCTAAAGAAATACAAGATGATATAAATGAAAAATGATTTTATTTATATAATTGGATATGAGAACAAGATGTAAAGGAAAGTATAGAAAGAGATTTTTTAAAATTGATAGATAAAATAGGAATTGCTTTATCTATAGCATTAATTGGTCCTAGTATAGTATTTTTATTATTAGAATTTATTTTAGGTTTTTATATATATTTCTTCTGATTTTTACTGATATTAAATATATATTTCTTATACTATTTAACTAATTTAGCAATAAAAAGATCTAGTATTTTGAGAAAAAATTATCAAGTACTAATAACTGATTCAGCTATTTCTATAAATTGAAAAATTAGAGATTTAGAAGAAAATAAAATAATATCAAATTCAAATTTGAATAATATTTGAACCTTATTTGAAGAAGAATTATTTGCTAAATCAAATATTTCTAATTCTAAAAAATGACTTAAAGATAAAGTAACTAAACAACTTTTATCTTGATACTGAAAAATATTGAAATTAAGTTCAAATACATCATCAAGAAATAGAAATCAATGAGGTTGAATTATGATTTTATTTGCATTATATACTATTTATATAGCATCACTAGCTTTTATTTATTTATTTTGAATATTTTTTATAGCAATTTTTTGAAAAGTTTTAAGTATTATAAATAAAAAAATACTTCTAATTCGTGGACATGAAGTAACAACTATAAATAATAATTTTAAAAAAATTGATAAGCAATCATTATTATTAATTAAAGAAAAAAATAATCTTACTATTTTATTAAATCAAGCAAATAAAAGTGAATGGAAAGATAGTTTGCTTACAAAAATAAATTCTTGAATCAAAAAAATAAATAGTAGTGCATCAGTTTCTATTGATGTAAGTATCAAACTAAAACAAAATATACAAAAATCTGAGTATAAAAAAATGTTTAATTTTTCTATTTACAACTCATGGATTAAAAAACAAATTTATATTCCTCTTAAGCAAATTTCAGACTTACTACAAAAGAATTTAGATAAATTAAATGAAAATAAAATTTCTATAGAAAAAGAAATAATAAAAACAATTGATGAATCATTTAAATGACCATTAATAGCTAGTAAAACTAGAACAATAATAATGATACAAGATGTAGAAAAACATATTTTAAATATGAATACTTATATCAATAAATTAAAAATAAAATAATTTTTTTTAATCTACAAAAATAGTTTTTTAACTTGTAAAATTAAAAAATAAAACTAAAATATAAAAAAATTATAATTAAAATATGTTTTATGCTTTGAAAAATAGTAGATATTTTAATAAAATTATTAATATTTTTGACCTTTGCTTTAGTTATACTAGCTTTAATAAAACCAGAATTATTTATAGAATTTATTAAATGGGTAGAATGAGTAGTTATTACTTTATGATATTGGAATTACTTGATAATTTTTATATCAGGTCTAATAGAATGATTTCCAGTTTTATGAGTTGCAGTTCCTGGGCAAAATATCTTAATGATAGTATGAGGTTTTTTTGGTAATATGTCTACTTTAAATTTAATCCTTTCTATAGTTGTAGCAAGTATGTGAGCAATTTTATCAAATTGAATAGGTTATATTTTATGAAGATATTACTGAGAAAGTTTTTTTAAAAAATATGGTCTTTGGTTTTGAATAGGAGAAACTGAAATAAAATACTTAAAAAAATGAATTAAAAAATGGGGTCCTACATCAATTGTTCTTTGAAAATTTCATAATCTAGCTAGGGCTTTTGTGCCTTTTATAGCCTGAACAATGAAAATGGAGCAAAAATTATTTTGGATTTACAATACAATAGGTTCAATAATTTGGGCAACAACAATAGTTACTTTATGAATATTTTTTGCAGAACATTATGAGGTAATAATAAAATACTTTTGATATATTTTAATATGACTGATGGTTTTAATTTGATTGTATATTTGGAAATATAAAAAAAAGTGATTTAAAAAATATATGAAAGAAAAAAATGAAGAAATAGAAAGGAAGCTATAAAAATAACTAATAAAAAATAAAAAATGCGCAGTGAAACAAGTACTCTTGGGGTATGTAGTGAAACAAATACTCTTGGGATAAAAAAACTAGATAAAAATTTTATAGAAAAATTAGAGTTAATATATTCTAAAAAAGAGTTAAAAATAGTTGAAGAAGGATTTAAAAATCCAAATCCAACAGTTTTTAGAGTAAATACTCTAAAAACTGATTATGATGCTATACAAAATTTAATTGATTATGGATTTGAAGTTGAAAAAGTAAATTTTTTAGAAAATACATATTTTATAAAAAAAACTTGAAAATTAAAGCTTTCAGATTTAAAATCATTTAAAAAATGATATATTTATATTCAAGGAATAACAAGTCAAATTCCAGTAGAATTAGTTGATTTGCCTAAAAATTTAAGTGATTTTAAAGCTCTTGATTTAACAGCTGCACCAGGTTGAAAAACTACACAACTATCAGCTAAAATGAACAATTTATGAGTTATTATAGCTAATGAAAAAAGTCCCGTAAGGCTTGAAAAACTTAAATATACAGTAAATAAGCAAGGAGCTAGTAGTGTAGAAATAATTAAATTTGATGCAAATAATTTAAAAAATAATTTTGAAAATAACTTTTTTGATTTAATAATTGCAGACTTACCTTGTAGTGCTGAGGGAAGAATAAATTTAGAAAAAGAAAGATCATACAAATATTTAGAAAAATCTTGAATAAATAAAAGGAACTATAAAGCACAACAAGAAATTCTAAAAAACACTGTTAATTTACTAAAATCTTGATGAGAATTAATTTATTCAACTTGTACTATTGACCCAACTGAAAATGAATGAATTGTAAATGATTTATTATTTAAGTTTCCTGAATTAAAACTTCAAGATATTTCAGAATATTTTAATAAAAAATGATTAAAAGAAATATCAAAAACTTGAATTTTGAAATATAAGAAACAAGTATACAAACCAGAAATATCAAAAACTTATAGAATACTTCCATCAAAAAATACAGAATGATTTTTTGTGGCTAAATTTATAAAAAAATAAAGGAAGATATAATACCAGTACTTTATATTATTTATAGAAATAATTAAAAATAATTATTTCTATTTATTTATATATTTTTTTATCATATATCTTCAAATATCTGTATCTCAATTTTTATTTGATCTGTATTCTAGTAATGGTTTTAAATCAATTTTACCATCTTCTTTTTTTGATATATAATTTAATGCATTTTTTATATCTATAAATACATATTTTTTTCAAAATTTCTTCAAAAATCAATAATTTTTTAATTTTTTTATTATTCTTACTCTTATAGAACTTAATATTACAATAATTCAAATACTATTTAATCTATCAATTAAATTATTTAAAACATCTACTCAAGTAGAATCTATACCAGTCATCCACTCAAGATCTAAAATAATATACTTTATGTTCCTTTTTTCAGCTATTCAGTTGAGTATAGTATCTTCAAAGTAAGAAGCATTTGCAAAATATAAAGCTCAATCAAACCTATAAACACTTATATGCTTACTTGTTTTTAAGCTAAATAAATCTTTATTTCTATATAGTCCATCTTTATACATAGATAATTCTATAATTTGTGGTCTCATAGAACGGAAAATAAAGAATCATAGAGATAAAATTACTCATATAAGAATTCATATTTCGATACTTGGTGCTAATAAAATAGTTAATCAAAATGTTGCAACTGCAGTAATTCAATCATGTTTTTCAGTTTTCCAATCTCGTATAATAGGTCTTATTTTTATTAATTCTACCACAGCTATCATTATTACAGCTGCTAAAACAACTATAGGTAAATAGTATAACAATGGAGTTAAATAAACAATAGTTATTAATACTACCATACTTGTAACTATTCAAGAAAATCAGGTTATAGCTCCTGCTCTTAGGTTTACTGCTGTTCTTGAAAAAGAACCAGAAACTCAGTATCATCAAAATAAACTTGAAGAAATATTTGCAAGTCATTGTCATCTAAGCTCTCTATTTGCTGAAATTTTTTGTTTAGTTTTTGTTCATACAAATTTTGCTACAGAAATAGACTGAGTAAAACCAATTAACCCTATAATTACTGCAAAAAATGCTAAATGTAAAACTTCTTCTAACTTTAGTCCATTTAATACATAATCACTTAAAAATGGTAAACTAAAATTTGGAAGAGAATTAGGAATAGTTTCTACTATTTCTCACTCAAATCATAGATAATAAGAACCAATTATAGTTATAACAAGTAACATAAGAACTCTTGGTAATTTTGGTGTAAATTTTGCCAAACTTACTAAAATAAGTATTGATACTACTCAATATAAAAGTGTCTCAATATGAGTATTTTGAATTGCTGAAATAATCAGATTATAAATTCATTCAAAAAAAGAATTTCATTTATCATGTTCAATACCAAAAAATTTTCATGCTTGAGATATTATTGTAATAATTGCTATAGCATTTGTAAAACCAACTATTACTGGATTAGACAAAAAATCTACAATTATTCATAACTTCAGTACAGATAAAATTATATAAAAAATACCTATAAAAAAGGCAAGAAGAGAAGCATAAACTATATATGCTTCTATATTTGAAGAAAATGATGCTAGAGCAGTAGCAGTCATAAGTGAGATTATTGTAATTGGTCAAGTAGACATTTGCCTACTTGAAGAAAAAAGAGCTGCTACAAGAACAGGGATAAAAGCTGTATATAATCATACTTCTATAGGTAATCATGCAAGTCATGCATATGCCATAGATTGTGGAATTAACACAAATGCTACTGTTAAACCTGCAATTATATCATATTTTAAAGTTTTAGGGTTTTTTAATTCACCTATCCACTCTAGAAATGGAAATATATTTTTAAGCATAAAAATATGTTATATTTATTCATTTAAATAAGTGTAACATATTTTTTTTAAAAAAAGTAATTTTTAATTTTTTAAAAATACTTTTTTTCTTTCTATTTTCCAAATAATCAAACTATAAATAATAAAAATTATAGCTCAATAAATTAAATTATAATATAATCATAAATAAAAATTATTTACTAAGAAATATGTAAAATAATAAATAATTACTCAAACTATAGAAATAATTCATATAAATTTATAAGGTAAATTAATTTTTATATGTTTATTTGCTTCTTTATAGATTAAAATTAAAAACAATATTTGAGTTAATACAGTAACTATTGCTGCTCAAACAAAACTAAAATATGGTATTAGAATAATATTTCATATTATATTTGTAATTGTTAAAATAATACTGATTTTAAGTAGTTTTTTTTGCTTATTTAGTACAATTAGTAAATATGAAAAAACTATTCCTAGATAGAAAAATAAAATCATAAATAAAATTATAGAAAAAGCTTCACTCGAAGTATATTTATTAAATTCACTGATTTCTAAATACTGTTTATTTGCAATTATTTCAATAACACTATTTTTAAATACAAGTCATAATGAAACTATTATTACTCACATACTAAACATTACCTTTAATGCATTTTTTATTATTTCTTTTACTTTTTTTATATTATTATTTGTATAATTTTCTGATAAACTAGGAAGTAAAGATGCCATAAAAAAACCTCAAATAATAATAAAAGCATCCATTATTTTAAGAGGAAGACTATATAATGCAATACTCCTAAGAGATACTATTCCCTCCTCCATAAAACTAAGTATAATAATATCTATTTTTGTATAAACCACACTTAAAAATAGTGCTATTCAATAAGGTAATGCTTTAAAAAAAATTTCTTTTATATAACCCCAATCAAAGTAAAGTCTTATTTTTACTATTTTTCTTGCATAAAAATAGTTTAAAATCATATTTATAAACATTCAAATAACAACTACCCAAATTATTAGTAAAAAACTATCATTAAATCAGTTTAATTCTGGATTTGGAAATAAATATTTTATAATATAAAAAGTAGCTCCTAAAACAAATAATTTATTTATAACAACTGAAATTATAGAAAATTCAATTTTCATATATGCTTGCATAAGTGCAAGAAGATTTGAATTTATAAGTGAAAAAAATGTAAATATTGAAGCTATGAATATTCCATATAATAAAAATTCAGTATTAAATCCTGGTAGTATATAAGCAATTCCTACTGAAAAAAATATAACTAATACTGCTGAAATTAATCTTAAAGTTAATATATTTCAAAAAATATACTCAGTCCTTTTTTTATCAGCTGAAATTTCTTTAATTGTAATTGCATAAAGACCTAAATCTACTAAAAATGCAAAAATAAAAATATAGGTAAATATTTTATTGTATACTCAAAATAGTTCTATTGTGAGATAATTAGTTATTAATCACAGTAGAACTATTGTTATAATTATTGTTAATATTTTTGAAAATACTTGAGCTAGAGTATTTGATGCAATTTTTTTTAGCATTAATTACTAAATTTAAATAATAATACATCTCAGTCTTCTACAATATATTCTTTTCATTCCAGACTTACTTTTCAATTTTCTTTAGCGGAGTTCCAACCTTTGAATTCTACTAAATCTTTCCAGTTAACTTTATCAGCCTTAATAAAACCTTTTTCAAAATCTGTATGAATTACTCAAGCAGCTTGTGGAGCTGAATATCATTTATGAATTGTCCAAGCTCTAACTTCTTGTACTCAAGCTGTAAAATAATACATTAATCAAAGTGAATCATAACTTGCTTTTATTAAATCATCAAGCCCAGTAGTTTTTAGTTCCATTTCTTTTAAAAATTCATTTTTCTCTTCTAATGTCATTTCTATCATATCTGATTCTAGTTTTGCACAAATTGCTATAACTTTTTGATTTTCATCAAGTCATAATATTTTTTGTAATTCTGATTCTGGAGTATCCATCATTTCTTCAGAAACATTACAAGCATAAACAAATTTTTTATTTGTTAGTAAATGTAGATCTAAGATACTTTCTAATATATCTTCTGATAATCACATATTTGAAACTAATTTTCAAGAATTTAATTCTAATAATATTTTTTCAAAATTTTGAACTATTATTTGTATTTTTTTATCTGATTTTGCTTTTTTTCTTGTTTCATTTATTCTCTTTTCAAGAGTTTCAATATCTGCCATAATTAATTCTGCATTAATTACTTCAATATCAAACTTTGGATCAATTTTTCAATTTACATGAATAATATCTGAATTCTCAAAAATTCTGACAACTTGTAAAATTGCATCAGCTTGTCTAATATTAGCTAAAAATTTATTTCAAAGCCCTTCTCACTTACTTGCTCACTCAACAATTCCAGCAATATCAATAAATTCACAACTAGCTGGAATAATCTTTTTTGAGTCAACAGATTTTGCTATTTTTTCTAATCTATCATCACCTACATTCACTATTCATACATTTGGTTCAATTGTACAAAATGGAAAATTTTGAGCATCTGCTGAATAATTTTTTGTAAGAGCATTAAATAATGTACTCTTTCCTACATTTGGTAAACCCACAATTCCTATTTGCATTTTTTTTTATTAATTTTTTAAATTTTTTAAATTATAATAATAATTATATTTAAATCAAAAAATAAAAGCTAAAAACTAGCTTTTATTTTCACTTTTATTTTAATTTTTCTAATTTTTCTTCTAATTTACTTAGTTTATCAAATGCTTGAGTTTTTTTCTCCATTTCTTTTCTTACTAAAACCTCAGGAGCATTTCTTATAAAAGATTCATTTAATAATTTTTTGTCTAAAATTGAAATATATTCTTTAGTATCTAGTATTTGCTCTTGTACTTTTTCTATTTCTTTATCTAAATCAAGTGCATTTGCTGTATCAACATAAACTTCAACTCAAGCCTTTATTATTCAGTAAGCCAAATTATCATCTATAGGTTTTTTATCTACAAGCTCAAAAGTTTCTGATTTTGTAATTGCTCAAATTAATTCTAATACTTCTGCAATTATTTCAGCATTTTTATTTTTTGCATAAATTTGAAGTCAAATAGTTTTATTAGGCATAATATTATTATCTGCTCTTAGCTTTCTTATTTCTTTAATTACTTCAATTATTAATTTTTTTTCTTTTTCTACTTTTTCATTTCTTTCTAATTTTACTTCTCACCAATTTGCTATTATCAAATCCCCTTCAAAACCTAATTTATTATATATTTCTTCTGAAACAAAAGGAATATATGGATGCCATAGCTTTAATAATTTATTTATTGTATAAGTTATAACATCATCACCAAATTTTGATTTTTCTTTAGTTAATTTAAATTCTTCAATATAATAATCACAAAATTCATTTTTTGTAAATGCTTGAAGTTCAATTCCAGCCTCAGAAAAATTATAATCTTCCATAGACTTAGTTACTAAAACTGATAGATATTTAATTCTTGATAATATCCATTTTTCATGGAACATTAAATTATCATAATTTTTAATTAGAATTTCTTCTAATTTCTTATCATTTTTTTCTTGATTTTCTCACAAATTTGAAAATACAAATCTTGAAGCATTCCAGAGTTTATTTATAAAAATTCAGTTATTTTTTACTACTTCTTCATCAAATTTTAAATCATTTCAAGGAGTATTTCATATACTTAAACTGAGTCTTAGTGCATCAGTTCAATATATATTTATCATATCAAGAGGATCTATTCAGTTTCATAATGATTTACTCATTTTTCTTCCTTGCTTATCTCTAACCAATCAATGTAAATATATTTTTTCAAATGGTGTTTGTCATGTAAATTCATATCAAAATAAAAGCATTCTAATAACCCAGAAAAAAATTATATCATGACCAGTTTCAAGAACTTGAGCTGGATAAAATTGTTTATATAAATCTGGTTGATTTTCCTCTGCTTCTCAAATTTTATGTCATAAAATTGATGCTGACCAAAGTCATGAGCTAAACCAGGTATCCAAAACATCATTATCTTGAGTAAGTTTTACTCATTTTCATGCTTTTTTTTGAGCCTCTTCTATATTTTCTGCACAAAAAATTTCTCAATTCTCATTATACCAAACTGGGATTCTGTGTCCCCAAATAAGCTGTCTTGATATACACCAATCTCTTAAATTATAAATCCAATCTTCAAAAACTTTATTATATTTTTTAGGGATAATTTCAAATTCTTTTTTATTATATCCTGAAATTACTTTTTTAGTAATACTTTCTACTTTTACAAACCATTGATTTGAGATAATAGTTTCAATTTTTGCTCAACTTCTTTCTCAATAAGCAACTTTTGAAGTATGAGGCTCTATTTTAATAAGATTTCATTTTGCTTTTAATAATTCAACTATATTTTCTCTAGCAGTCATAAAATCTTGTCAAGCAAATATTCATGCCACTTTAGTCATTTTACCATTTTTATCTATTACAATATTATCAAGTGGTAAATTATGTCTTTTTGCTGCTATAAAATCATTTGAATCATGAGCTGGAGTTATTTTTAAAGCACCAGTTCCAAAATCCATATCTACCATTTCATCAGCAATAATAGGAATTTGTTTATTTACAATTGGTAAAATTAATTTTTTTTCAGCTTTTAATAATTTTTTATATCTTTTATCTTGTGGATGAACCGCAACAGCAACATCTCAAAGTAAAGTTTCTGGTCTAGTTGTAGCTATTATTATCTCATTATTACTTCAAGCAACAAAATAAGTAATATGGTATAAGTTACTTTTTTCTGGCTTATAAACCACTTCTTGATCCGATATAACAGTATTTAATACTGGGTCAAAATTAACCATATATTCTCATTTATAAATGAGTCCTTTATTGTATAAATCAACAAATGCTTTTATAACATTTTTATTTAAATCTTCATCAAGAGTAAATTTTATTTTTGACCAATCAGCAGATGCTCAAGTCTTTTTAATTTGATTAACAATAATATCTCAATATTCATTTTTCCAGTTCATACACTCACTAAAAAAATCTTCTCTAGAAATATCATGCTTTGTTTTTCCTTCTTTAGATAATTTTTCTTCAACTTTTGCTTGAGTTGAAATTCAAGCATGATCAATTCAAGGAATCCAAAGAGTTGAATCCCCTTTCATTCTATGATATCTTACCATTATATCTTCAAGAGTTGTCATAATAGCATGACCTAAATGCAATTTACCAGTTACATTTGGTGGAGGCATAGGAATATAATATTGCTCTCCTGTTGTTGATTCTCTTGGTTTAAATAAACCAGAATCTTCCCAATGACTATAAAGCTTATCCTCAAATTCACTTGGTTTATACTTTTTTTCAAATTCTATATTTGTCATTTTTCTTTTTTACTATAAATAAAAAAACTTATTTATACAAGTATATAAATAAGTTTAATTTTGTGAAGTTTTATTTTCTATTTTGTACTTATATTTCAAAATTCTTTTAAATTAGGTATAAAAAATTCAATTGATTTATAATATATTTTTGACTAGTTCATCTAATTTTTTATTAACTTTCAAATTAATTAATTTTCAATCCTTGAAATCTATAGACCAAGAATATGGTATTGGTGATATATTTACTGTTTGATATTGAAAATAAAGTGAATCAAGTAAATCCCTTGAAGCCATATAGCAATTTGGTCCTCCTGCATTTACTATAACTCAAATTTTTTTATTTTTGAAAGCTCAACCACATATATCTATAAAATTTTTTAAAACTCCACTCATTGAATATTGATAGACTGGCATTCAAATTATGATAATTTTAGAACCCTCTATAGCTTTATAAGATTTTTGTAAATCACTACTATATTCTGATAAATGTTTTCCATTACAAAACTCTAAATTTACTTTTCTTAAATCTATATATTCAACTTCTAATCAAGCATTTTTAGCTTTAACTTCAAATTCTCTACATATTGTATCAGTATTTGATTGTTTTCTTAAAGAGCTTTGTATAATTATTATTTTTTTCATAACCTCATTTTTAGTATACTAAAATAGTATTATTTAATATTTTTCATAAAATTAATTATACTTTTAAGTTCATTAATATAGTTTTTTATATTAGAAAAATTTTGTTTTTCTTTATCTGTAAACAATAATTCACTGTATTCTATAAATGATTTTAAAATATCATAATATTCCTCAGTGTGAAATTCTGTATTTTTTATAATTATTTGTTTTTTTATATTAAAAAATCTTTCAAAAATACTTTCATTGTTTGAAAAGCTATGCTTTACTTTTATCTTAAAAGATAAATCTTCTATTTTATTCTTCCACATATCATCATTTTTATCTTCTTTTTTTTCAGTAATTGCAATAATAATATCATCAATATTATCATGATAATCTATTTTCTCTGTTTCATATTTCTCTTTAATGTCTTCTTTCTTGGTTTTTTCTTTTTCTTTAACCTCTTCTTTTTTATTAGTAATTTCTAATTGGTTACTATTTCATTTAAAAGCCTTTAAAAACTCATAACTTTTTGACTGAATATTTTGTGAACTACATTTCAATTTTACATCACTATTACTGCAAGCATTATCTCTATTTAAAGACCAATATGATAATACAGCTAAATTATTTTTTATAGCAAAATTAGATAATTGTTCAGCATCTTCTAGTGTAAATTTTTCTGTTATTATATCATTTAATCATATCATTGGTGTTATTCAGATTTGATTAAAGTAATTTTTATTAACTCAAAATTCTTCTTTCATTTGCCTATTAAGATTTATTGCTGCCTCTATAGCATTATCTCACATATCACTAATATCTCAATAACCATAATTCATTGTCATTATATTTATAATGATATCTTCAAAATTATTTTTATTAAGTATTTTTAATACATTTACTCAATCAGCAGTTAATCAATATTGCATTACTGGCAGAGTGAAAGATATTGTTAATTGTGGATATTTTATTTTTAAATATTTTAATACTTTAACTAATTTATCTATTTCATCAGTTTTTGTAATCCAAACTCATTCTATATCAAAATCTAATCTATATATTCATAATTTATTAATTATATTTTCGTATTGTTCTTTTAAATCCTTTGAGTTACAAGATACAAATAATGGTTTTCCATATGCTCCTCAAAATGAAAGTATAAATTCTCATCATTTATTTTTTATATATTCTATATCATCATAAAGAAAATATTGTTCTCAATTAGTCCAAGATGATGGTCATTTTTCTAGATTATAATATCATCCCCAAGAAGCTTCACATTTTCAATTATTTGATACTAAAAATGCCAAAGTGAAATCTTTATGTCAAGTTTTTTTATATATATCATATAATTGTAATATCGGATATAATGTTGCATCTACATATGGCGCAATAATTAAATCATTACTTTTAATAAAATTTTCATTTTTAGTGTCTTTATTTATATTGTCTTTATCTTCATTTTTAGCATCTTCAATTTTAGTATCTTTAATTTTACTATCTTTATTTTCATTTTTGTTACCTATATTTATATTGCTTTTATTTATATTATCTGTTTTAAATATTATATTTTCTGGAAAACTATTTCAACTAGCACAAAATCAAATTTCAAACTTTTGATTAACTTTAATATTGTTATTCCATGTTACTCAAACTACTTCACATTTTCAATTATTACAATTAAATTTTCAATTCCATGTTGAAGTCATAGTTGTATCTTTTAAATCAAAATTAAGTTTCCAATTATTATGATCTATATTACTATTATTTTCTACAAAAAATTTATAACAAAAACCTCATTCCCATTCTGAGCTTACTTTTGAATTAAAATCCATTCAATAAGCATTTGAGATACCTATTGTTATTAATATTAAAAATATTATTTTTTTCATTTTAGTTTAATTAAATATTAAAAATATAATTTATCTAAAAATTATAAAAAATCAAGAAAAAAACTATTAAAAAACTAATTATAAATTAATATTTATATTTTTGAAAAAAGTAATATTATTTTTTCTTTACAAAAAATATATTTTTAATATACTTTTTATATACACTTTATTTTTAAAAAAAATTATGCTCAGTGAAACAAGTGTCCTTGGGGTGCACAATGAAACAAGTGTCCTTGGGGTGAAAAATAAATTTTTAGTAGGACTTCATTATATTGGTTTTACTCACAAAAAATTATATGATGTTTTTTATAAAAAACAAAACTATAAAGAAGTCTATCAAAATTTAAATTCTGGTGTTTTAAAAAAGTTTTGATTTAATGATAAACAACTTGAAATTACTTTAAAAAAGTATTCAAAATTAAATTTAGATTTTTTAATCTTAAAATTAGAAAAAAGAAAAGCTAGAATAGTTACTATTTTTGATGAAGAATACCCAGAAAATTTAAAAAATATTAGCCATCCACCTTTTTTATTTTATATTAGATGAAAATTAGATAATTCACCAAAAATAGCAATAGTTTGAGCAAGAAAAATATCTAGTTATTGAAATAAGGTAATTGAAGAATTAATTCCGGATTTGTCTAAATACTTTATAGTAGTTTCAGGTTGAGCTGCGGGATGCGATACAAAAGCCCATATAGAAACTCTAAGTAATAAATGAAAAACTATTGCAGTTATTTGAACATGAATTGATCAAGATTATCCAGTATGAAATGAGAAATTATTTTGAGAAATAGCAGAATTTTGAGCAACTATATCTAGTTTTCCTATCTGAGAGGTAGGAAATCCATATAATTTTCCAATTAGAAATGAAATAGTTGCATGATTATCAGAAGGTATTTTGATAATAGAAGCTAGAGAAAAATCTGGTAGCTTAATCACTGCAAAATTATGACTTGATTTATGAAAAGATTTATTTGCTGTTCCTGGAGATATATTTAAATGGTCAAGTGTTTGAACTAATAATTTAATAAAAAAAGGTGAAGCAAAATTAGTTTTAAAATCAAGTGATATTTTAGAAGAGTATAATATTTTAAATAAAGATAATAATTCTAAAAAAAATACCTTGAAAGAAATACCCCTGAATTATAAAATTAAATTTGCTGATAATTTAGAAAAAAAAATTTATAATATATTAATTCTTGAGAGTCTGACAATAGATGAGTTAACAAAAAAGGTAAATGAAAACATATCTACAGTTGGATTTAAATTATCTATTTTAGAAATTAGTTGACTAATTTCTAATATATCTTGATGAAAATATGAAATAAAGTAAAATAAAATTGCTTTTTTCTAAAAAAAAAATAAAATTTTTTTAAAAGTTAATTTAAATTAAATATAAATTTATGGAAAATACATTTTTTTTTAGAATAGAAATTTTAATTTTTTTTATTTCACTTTGATATGTAATATATTATTTATCAGAAAAATTATTAATTATTATTAATAATATTAAAAATATAATTTCACCAGATAAAAAATATATAGAAAATAGGATTGAAAAAATAAAAAAATTACAAAATAAAAATACTTTAGAAAAAAAGAATACAAAAGAAGAAAAAAAAATAAAAATAACAACAGCTAAAGATTCAAAAAAAATAGCAGAAATAATAAAAAGAGTAAAAATTAATAAATCAAAATGATATTTTGATACAGCTAAATCTTTAATTATAGAAGGCTTGTCTATAGATAAAATAAATAAAGATTTAAACCTAGAGCTATCTTCAATTTATGAAGAAGAAAAAGAGTATAAAAAAGCTGAATATATTTATATAGATTTACTTGATGCTTATGTAGATAATTTTGAAATACTAAAAAAGCTTTGATATAATTTAGCTATTCAGCAAAGATATGAAGAATCTATAGAGGTATATTTTAAAGCTCATAATAAAGTAAAGTGAGATATTGAAATTGTAGAATTTTTAGCTGATTTAACATATCAAATAAAATTTTATAAAAAATCATTAAAATATACTAAATTATTTTTAAAGCAAAATCCTAGAAATTCTGAAAAACTAAAAATGAAAGCTTTTTGCTATGAAACACTTGGTAAAACTACTGATGCTATAAATACTTATAAAAAGGTTATTGAACTTCAGCCATATAATTCTCAAGTTCAAGATAAATTAAAATTTCTTGAATGAAGCCTATAATTTAAAAAAAATGTTAAAAGTACCTCCACATAGCTTAGAATCTGAACAATCTGTTCTTTGAAGTTTACTTATTGATAAAGAATGATTTTTAACTATTAGTGATATTTTAACTCATGAAGATTTTTATGATGAAAATAATTTAATTATCTTTGAGGTAATGTTTAATCTTTATAAATTGAGTAAGCCCATAGATTTAATAACTGTGAAAGATAAGTTGTCTGATAAGAAATTATTAGATAAAATTTGATGAATGACTTACTTAACTGAATTAACTGAAATAGTTCCAACTACAGCAAATATTTTTCAATATGCTACAACTGTAAAAAATAAATCAGTTTTAAGAAGACTTATTAGAACTTGAAATGAAATAATTTCTTATTGATATTCAGAAGATGAGAAATTAAATGAATTACTTGAAAAATCTGAAAAATCACTTTTTTCTGTTACTCAAACTTTTATAAGAAATAAACTTGTCCATATTAATGAGATATTAACTGGTAGATATGAAGAGTTTGCAGAAGTACATGAAAATCCTGAAGAAGCATTAAATAATAGAACTAATACTGAATACCCAAGTTTAGATAATAAATTATGATGATTAAAGTCTTGAGATATGATAGTAGTAGCTGCTAGACCATCAATGTGAAAAACAGCATTTGCTCTTAATTTAGCACAAAATATTTGATTTAAATGAAAAAATGTAGCAATATTTTCTCTTGAAATGAGTAAAGAACAATTAACTGATAGAATGATTGCTAGTGCTATGTGAATAAATTCTTGGAAATTATCAAAATGAGAATTAGAAGATGAGGAATTTATGAAGATTTGAGATGCTATGGAAAAATTATCTAGAGCAAATATTTATATTGATGATACAGCTTGAGGAAATCTTACAGATTTAAAAAGTAAATGTAGAAGATTAAAAATGGAGTCATGATTAGATTTAGTTATTATAGATTATTTACAACTTATGAGTACATCTTCTTCAAATAGCTTTTGAAATAGGGTTCAAGAAATATCAGAAATTTCAAGATGAATAAAAGCTTTAGCTAGAGAGTTAGATTGTCCTATAATAGCACTTTCTCAATTATCAAGACAATTAGAAAGTAGGCCAGATAAAAGACCTATAATGTCAGATTTAAGAGAATCTTGAGCAATTGAACAAGATGCTGATATTATTATGATGCTTTATAGAGAAGAGTATTATGATGAATTTACTGAAAGAAAATGAGTAACAGATATTCTTATTAGAAAAAATAGAAATTGACCAATTTGAAATATTGAATTAATGTTTCAAAAAGATAATCAAAGATTTCTTGAAATAAAAAGAGATGCATGATATATGACATAAAAAAAGAGAAATGGCAGTTTCTCTTTTTTTAAATAATTGAAGCTAATTCTTTTTTCTCTCATGTAGTCATGTAAGAAATATATTTCATAAAATTTAGCTTCTCTTGTTCAGATAAAACCATAGAATTTACAATTTTATCTAGTATACTTCAATCTATTATTATTTTTGTTTTTTTCATAATTATTAGTAATATGATATAAAATATTACAAGAAATAAATTAAGTATACATCTATATTAAAACATACTTAATTATTAAAGTCAAATATATTAATAAATATTATAGATTTATGTCAATAATACTTTGAATAGACCCTGGAACAACCACAATTGGTTATGCAGTTATAAAAAAACATTCTAATTCAGATTATGAATTAATTGATTTTTGAGTATTTACAACAACTCCAAAAATAGATTTAAGTATAAAATTACTTGAAATTTGATATGATATGAATAATTTAATTATAAATTATAAGCCAAATATTATTTCAATAGAAAAATTATTTTTTCAAAATAATATAAAAACAGCAATAGATGTAGCTGAAGCAAGATGAGTAATGATTTATGAAGCTATGAAGAATAACCTTGAAATATTAGAATACACTCCTTTGCAAGTTAAAAAAGCAATTACATGATATTGACAAGCAAAAAAAGTCCAACTTCAAAAAGCAATTCAAATAATTATGAAATTAAAAGAAGTTCCAAAACCAGATGATGCAGCTGATGCTATAGGTTTAGCTTATATGGGAGCCTTAAATACAAAAATATAGTTTGAGTTATGTTTTATATTTAATATAATTCTTTTACTTAATTTATAAGGATTTAGCTTAATTAGAAGAGTGCTCAGATTCCGACCCTGAGAAACCTAGGTGCAATTCCTGGAATCCTTGCCAAAAAAACCTAAATTACATTTTTGTAATTTAGGTTTTTTTATTTCCATTTATTTTTTTGACTTTCATAGTAAAATATTGGAATAACTATTAATGTTAAAATAGAACTTACTGATAATCACCAAATTATAGCCCAAGCTAATCAAGACCAAACAGGATCTCATACTATAGTTGCAGCTCACAAGACTGTTGTAAGACTTGTTAATATAATTGGTGCAAATCTTATATATCAAGCTCTTAGAATTGCTTTACTTAATGTAGCTCATCTTTTCTTTAATACATTTATATAATCTATTAAAAGTATAGCATTTCATACAACTATTCAAGCTAAAGCAATTATTCAAATCATTGAAGTTGCTGAAAAATATTCATTTTTAAATAAGTACAAAAATGTAAAACCTGGCCATACTCCAAAGAAACCAAGTAAAAATGTTATCATAATTATTCAAGATATTCAAAAACTTCTAAATTGACCAACAAGTAGAAAATAAATTGCTAAAAGTGAAATAGCCATAGCTATTCATAAATCTCTAAATGTATCCATTGTCAACTCCCATTCTCATCACCATTCTATAACATATCTTTTTCAATCTTGTAATCCCCTATAAGTAATACTATATAGATTCCAAGATTCAACCTTATAATTATCTCAAGAGAAATAATCTCAAAGAAATATTCAAAATAATTTTATAACTGGATAAATTAATGAATTATCTCACATTTCTCAATAAATATAAATTGTTTGCTCTCTGTTATCTGACTTGATTTCAGTTGAAACAAATCAGTATTCTATATTAGCTAAACTTCAAAGTAGTATTTTTTCTCACAACTTATTTGTAAAGCTAATATTTTTTAACTCTTCTATTCTATCTACTTGCTCAGTAGAAGTAGTTATTATAATATTAGTTGGCTCAAAAGAGTCTTTATTAGTAATCAAATTAGTTTTCTTTCAGTGTAGAATTATTCATAAAGTTTTTTGAATTTGCTCTATTGTTAAGTCTGCTCTTGCTATACTTTCTCTATCTAAATTAACTTTTATTTTTTTATAAGTAGAAGAATTTGAATTATAAATATCAACCAAATTTTGTTCTGGAGCAATTTTTCTTACCTTTGTTTCTACTTTATTAGCAAATATAGCTTTATTTACTTCACTAGCATTTGATTTTATCTTTATTAAAAATGTTGCTTTTACTGGTGGACCTGGAGGATCTTCAAGAAGTCTAATTTTTATATCAGGAAACTTTTTAAGTAAATGTGCTCTTAATTCTGGTCTTAAATTAATAGTTATTTGTTCAGAATTATATCTTTGTCTATCAAATTTCTCTTCATAATCATTTGAAGTAACTAAATTAATTCTCATACTGATTTGATGCTCTCAAGTTCTAGATAATCCTCATCTAAATAAATTAGCAAAATCTCAAATATATGCTTGTCCTATTGTACTAGTTATATTTTTTATATAATCTTGTTTTATTAAAAATTTTGAAGCATATCTTTCTATCTCTTCAGTTTTTTCAGCACTATTTTCTCTTTTAGTATCTATCCAAAGATAAATTTGATTTTGATCAGATTTAGGAAGCATTCTTGCTTTAAATACTCAAGCATATATTGGAAGAATTAGAATTGAAAATAAAGCTAGCCAAAAAGTTATTTTAAAAATTTTTCTTCTAGTATTAGCTTTCTTACTATCATTTATAAATAATTTCATAAAAGCTAGATATTTTTTTCTTATTTGTAATGGAGATCCTTTCTTTTTATTAGATAATATCTTATCTCATTTTTTAATATCTTTTGCAGAAACATAAGAAATCCAAGGGTTGATAGTAAAAGCTATTGCAAGTGAAACAAGTAATGCCCAGATAGCAAATTGTGGAATTGGATTCATATATTCTCACATCATTCCAGAAACTGCAAACATTGAAGCAAAAGCTAATAGTCTAGCAAATGTTGCCAAAACTATTCATATTCATACTTCTTGCACCCCCTCTAAAACAGCTTCTAATCTTGTTTTTCAAGTTTTTATTCTTTCCTCTAAATGTCTTGAAATATTTTCTACAACTACTGTTGAATTATCTACAAGCATTCAAAGAACCAAAATTAATGCAAAAAGTGTAATTTTATTAATATTTTCTCAAGCAATTAATGCAAAAACAAAAACCATTCAAAGTGTTAAAGGTATTGAAATAGCTGTATTAAAAGCATTTTTTACTCAAAGATAAAAAGCTAAGATAGCAAAAACAATTAAAATTGATTGCATCAAATTAATTAAAAGCATATTAGTTGCAATATTAGCTTTAGCTCACTCATTAGATATAACTTTTATATCTATATTTTTTGGAAGTTCCTTTTTTATTTCATCTAATTTTTCTAAAACATCATTAGTTACAAAAACAGCATTTGTTCATAGAGCTTTTCATACACCCAAAAGAACATTTACTTTTCAAATTTCTAATGAATCATTTAAAGGTTTTTCATAAATATTACTAATTCTATCTAATCTTTTTGTAGCTAGAGTTATTAGAGCTATATCTTCTAAATAAACTATATTTCAATTATTATTTGAGATGATTAATCTATTTAACTCATTTTTAGTTTCTATTCTTCATTTTGTTTCTATAACAATCCTAGTTCAATTATTTTGGACAATATTTCAAACAGGAAAATTTGAATTATTTTGTCTTAATGCTTGATATACCTGTATTATATTAATATTTTTACTTTCAATTGCTGATAAATCTAATTTTACAACTAAATTTTTTTTGTAACCTCATACTATTTCTAATGTAGTAACATTTTTGATAGTTTTTAGATCATTTTTTACAATATTAGCAATTTGCCTAAGATATATGTATTTCTCTTTTTTTGTTAAATTATTTTGTGTTTCTTTAAAAGAAATACTAAAAACTATTTGAGATAACTGATCTGGATCAATAGTTTTAATTATAGGATCTCAAACTCATAATGGTTTAAGATTGTAATTTTCTCTAATTTTTTGTATAAGTCTAATTTTGGCTTTCTCTTTATCAATACCTACATGAAATTTGGCCATTACAGATCAAAAATTATCACCTGCAATCCCATAAACTGTATCAATTCATTCTAACTCCATTATTATATTCTCAAGTGGAGAAATAACAATTTTAGAAATTTCCTCAGCATTAAGTCAAGTAGAAGGAATAAATATTTGAAAGGCAGGGACTACAATTGTAGGATTATACTGTTTAGCTAAAATTAAATAACTTCAAAGTCCTGAAATTAAAGTTACTAAAGCTATTACAATAGTTAATTTTCAGTTTTGTATAAAAAATTTTGCTATTTTTGCAAACATAAAGTACTATAAATTAATAATTAATATTTTAAAATTTCTCAATCAAATATATTTTCTTTTCCATAAACTATGATTTCATCAAAGGCTTCTATTCAAGTTATTTCTGATTCAGTTTCTCACATTTTAACTATTTCAATAGTTTTTAGAATAGCTCTTCAATCTTTTAAAACATAAACTGCTGGAATAGAAAATTTTGAAATAATTGAACTATTAGGAATTAATATATTTGTACTTTTTTCAGAGTAATTTTGTTTCTCAATTGTAACTCTAGTCATTCTTCAAAGTGGAATATCTCATTTTGAATTATCTATTTTAATTTCTATATCATACTTTTTTGTAATTTTATTTGAATCTTTTGAAATAAGAGATATTTTTCATTCAACTTTTTTATTAAGTCATTCTATATTTAAATTAATTTTTTGACCTTTTTTTAAGTTTTTTAAAATATTACTTGGAACTGAGATTTTAACTACTATTTCACTATTATCTACTACTTTATATATTGGCATTCATCCACTAACTACTTCTCCAACTTCTGCTATTTTCATAGTAATGATACCGGTTATATTAGAAAATATTTTTCAATTATATATCATAATTCAAGCTTCTGATCTAGATCATTGTGCTTTTGCTATTTTTAAATCAATCTCTTTTAAGCTAGCCTCTTTTTTACTTTTAACTATTTCAAGTCAAGCAAATGCTTTTTTTAATTGATTTTTTGACATATCTTTTTTTGTAATTACTGAGTGAACTTGTCAATCATTAATATTTTTATATTTATTATAAGTTTTATTAGCAGTATTTAAATTTTCTTGAGCTAATTCTAATTGTTTTTCTAAAAGAATAATTACTTTATTTTTTTCTATTTTTAAATTTTCAATATTTTGCAAACTTCATTTTATTCATAAAACAAAATTTCAATTAATAGTTAATAAGCTTGATTCAATTTGTCAAGCCATTGTTATAATATTTTTTTTATATTCATTTATTGAGTCAGCTGAAAAATGAATGTTTTCAATAGAATTCTCAATAACTTTATATAATTCTTCTAGCAATACTTTTTGAGATTCTGCTGTTTTTTCTGCTAATTTTAGTCATTTAATAATTACTTCTTCAGATATTTCTTTATTATTTTTTACTAAATCTCACTCTTGAATTTTTTCATTATAAAACTTTTCAAATTCAAGAAAAATAGTTTTTGTTTTTCTAAATAAAGCTTCAGTTTCTTTGATATGTATTGAATCTTTTCTTCCTAAAAAATCTTCAAAATCATCATTAAAATTTTTATTTTTATCTGTAATTCAAAGAGTCTTATCATTAAAATCAATTATATATTTATATAAAATAAGGCTTTGAATAATAGCTGATTTAGCTCACTGTAGAGTGTTTTTTTTATTTGCTTCTAAAGTTTTTTTAGTTTCTTCTAATTTTTTCTGAGAAGTTTCAACTCATAATTCTCCTTTATTAATTCAAGATCTAGCTAATTCTAAGTTATTTTGAATAATATTTTTAGTATCTTCTAATTCTGTTTTTACTCATTTTATTCAAATTTTTGCTTGCTTAATTTGTATATTGGTAGATTCTATTTGTGAATCAAAAACCAATCAAGTTTGTTTTCTTAGATCATATAAATTATTTATAATAGAACTAGAAGTTGCATATCAAGATTTAGCTTCAATTGAATCTAATCTAACTAAAAGCTCTCCTGATCTTACCTTATCTCAAACATTTTTATTTAGATAAACTATTCTTCAAGGAGCTTTTGTAGATAGCATAACTTCTTTAGTTCAAGCTGTATATCCAGTAAAATTATATAAACTAGATAAATTTCAAGTTTGAACAATATGAGTAGAAAAAAATTTTTCAACTTTTTGTTCTTTGTCACTTCCACAACTAGATAAAATAGTTATTAAAACCAAGACAAGTATAATTTTTTTTAGCATTTTTATTATTTAAGTTATAAATTTAATTAAATATATGTTTAAGGCCTTTTATAAGTTCTATTATTTTTTCATCACTTATTTTATAAAAAATCTCTTTTCATTTTTTTTCACTAGATAGTATCTTTTCTAATTTCATTTTATTTAGTATTTGAGAAACCATTGATTGAGAAACTCAAACATTTTTTATTATTTCAGAAACATTTTTATTTTCTTGTCATATATAGCATAAAATTTTTAATTTATTAGGGTTAGAAAAATTTTTTAATAAATCAGCAATTTTATCAACTTTACTTATTTTTAGTGTCATAAAATAATATTTACATATTAATATATAATAATATGTAAATATATTATTCAAAAAAAAATAAAGTCAAGAAAAAAGTTTTATAAAATTAATTAATATTATAAATAAACTTAATCTTTTTTAAAAAAACTAAAAACTCCAAGCTAATATATTAAAAATAAAGTGCAAGTAAGAAAAATCTTTAATTTTTTGACAAATAAATATTTTTATGTTTTAATTAGTATTATTAACCATTAAAATATAAATATGATTATTGAAATAATACATTCTATCATTGAGATATATCTTAAAGATCCTATTGCTCAAACTATGGGATTACTTGGAATGATAACCGTTATTATAGCTCTTTCTCAAAAAGATGATAAGATAGTTATAGAGCTTCTTTTGCTTGCAAATCTATTTTGGGGAACACATTTTCTTCTTATGTGAGTTTATGCATGATTTGCTGCTGTTATTATTTCAGTAGCAAGATGATTATTATCCTTAAAATATAAAAGAAATAAAAAAATATTTTTATGAATTGTAGTTACTTCACTTATATTTTGAGTATTTACATTTCAAGGAACTATATCTCTTTTCCCTATAATCACATCTATTGTATGAGCATATTGATTCTTTTTCTTAGAAAAAATAAGATTAAGGATGCTTATGATGATGACTTCTGCTATTTGGCTTATTTATCATATATATATATGATCTATTTGATGAGCAATAACTCAAGTACTTGTTCAATTTACTCTTATAATTACAATATATAGACTTATTTACATAGATTGAAATAAATTTTATATTTCAGAAAAAATCTCAAATTTTATTTTTAAAAAGAAAATATTTGATTATGGTACACTAATTTTCTTACAAGATAAAAAACAAAAATTAACTACAAAAATATCAAATATTATTACTACAAAGATATCAAATATTATTACTAAAATACTTAAAAAAAATTTAAACAAAAATATTCAAAGTAAAGTATCTAGTAAATTTTAATTAAAAATTAAGTGTTAATGTAAAAAATGAAATTAATCTATCAATTCTAAGTCATCTATGTCTTTTAATTTGATCAGAAATCAATCAATTTAATCATTCTAAATCATTAGAACTTCTCTTAATTTTTTTATCATTTAAATAATGAAACATATATGAAATTGAATTTTTAATATGACTTCTAGAAGCTCTTAATTTTCTATGAGTATACCAATATTTATTTCATTTAAAACTTCTTTCTTTTAGAAAATCAAAATATTTTTTCTCCCAGTTTTTAAATTTCTGAATAAATAATTCCTCATTTTCAAAGTTTTTAAAAGTAATGATTTTCTGTAAATCTTTTCAACATTCTGATTGTGGATTATTTGAAATATTAGTTTTAATTTGTCTGAAAATATGAGTTAGACATCTTTGAATTTTAGAATTTGGAAAAACTTTCTCAATTGCTTTTTTTATCTGCTTGCCTCAGTCTACAACAAAACAAGTAATATCATATTTAAAATCATCTCTAATAGATTTTAAATCATTTTTTATATATTCATACCTTTCTCAATCATAAAATCAAAATCTAATAACTTTTTTATTTACATAATCATAATAAATTATTAGACAAATTTCTTTTGAAA
>CAZPIB010000004.1:0-35781 GCA_964586815.1 uncultured Candidatus Peribacteria bacterium
CCAAACATAACCACTTCAAAAAGTTCATCTACTTCAATCTCTAACAATTTTTAATCACTCCATTTTTTTTGCAGAATTTTTATTCATGTCAACAGTATCAAAACAAAAAAAATCATTATGTTTATCTATTTTTCATATAAGTTTAACCATTATTTTCTCAATTTTTTTAGGTAAATTGATCCATTCTATTTTTCATAAATGATTTGTATAATATTTTCTTAATTTTTTACTTCATTTTTTCAAAGTATTTCATAATTGACTTAAAACAGGTGTTTTATATTCAATTAAATTATCTAAAATAGTACTAAAAAACTTTTTCTCAACTTTTCACATTCTAAAAGTTATAGATTTTTTTACATTTACCAGAGTGTGTTTTAAAATATCAATTTGTGATGTTTTTAAATTAGAAAAAAATTAAGTATTTTAATAATTTATTCTTTTATTCCTTCTTTCTCTCTCTTTTATTTCTTTATTTTTTTTATTCTTTCTTTTTTTATTTTTATTATAAACACTTATTCTTTTTTTATATGGTGTAGTTACTTTTGGTTTTCTATAATCCTTTACTTCAAAATTATTTTTTTGTTTATGTCAGATTTTATTTAAAAATTTCTTAGTTATAAAAAATTCTACAAAAAATATATATTTTCATTCTTTTGAAAAATTTATCTTAAATATATTTGTTTCTTTATTATAAGAATAATTTATTTCTCATTGTTTTAACTTTATACTTTTTAACCTACTATTAGGATTATAATTATGATGAAGATTAATATCTTTTATATTTTTCATAAAATACTTAACTACATCTGGATAACTACTAGAAATTAGCTTTAATAATGAGTAATTATCTTTTTTTTGTTTAGAGTTGTATCAAATTTTATCAAGAATATTTGTTTTTTCTGGATCTTGTATATAAGAAATATATGCTTTATTAAATGGGTTATCTCCATTATGTGAATTATTAAATTTTATATTACCATTTTTAATAGAAAGTAAAGTTACCAAGTCAGGAATATCTTCTTTTTTGAAATTTTCATCATTTAAGTCAGTTGAAGGACCTATTGGTTTATCTAAAGAATCAGATACTTTTATTAAAGACTTTCTTTTTTTGTCAACATAAACATTTACTCAAGTAGTTAACTGAACTCACATTTTTATTTTAATTCCATCTTTTTTATAATCTATAATAAAATCAAGTTTTTTTTCTTCAAAGTCACTTTTTGATTTCCATATTTCTAAATTTTTATTAGTAGAGTATTTTTTTATAGCATATATTAAAAACCTTTCTACAGCTTGTCATCATACCCTCATTTCTTCTGATATTTTTTCAGAAATTGTTTTATGTGTCATAAAATGACATTTTCCATAGATTGAATCAATAATATTAAATATATGTTGTCATATTATTTTTACCTCCTTTTGTACTTCTTCTGTTAATTCTTGTCCTTTTATAAAACTTATAAAGTTTTTTTTAGTTTTTTTACTAACCATTCAAAAAACTTCTGCCTCTAAAGGTGTCAATTTTCAAGCTGGATCATTTGTAGGATTTAAAATTTGGTTTACTAAATCAATTAATTTTTCCTGTTGCTGCTCAAATTCTTGTTTATTATATCTTCATTTTTTTAACCCATCAAGTATAATTTTTTTTAATTTTAATTCTCCATCTTTATTCATATATTTATCAGCTTAATTATATATTAATTATAATTTAGCATATTTTTTGATTAAAAACAATAATTTAAAAAAAATTAGATATTTTTTTTAAAAAAGTAATTTCTTCAATATTTTAAAGGTAAAAAAAAAGTTTTAAACATTTTTTTAACAGAACTGTTCAATTTTTTATAGCAATATTTGTAAATATTATTATATTCTTTTTAAGATAAATATTTTATATAAATATAAAAAATGAATATTAAAAAAATAAAAAAAAGAACTGGTGAATTGATGGATTATGATATAGAAAAAATTACTAAAGCATTAGAAAAATGAATGGCTTCTATAAATCATGAAAATTTAGATGATGCACAAAAAGTAGCAAAAAAAGTAGATAAAAAATTAGCTAAATTTGTAAAAGCACATAATTGATTTATTCCAGATGTAGAAGATATACAAGATATTGTAGAATTAGAATTAATGAGAAGCTGACTTCATAGTGTTGCAAAAGAATACATTCTATATAGACAAAGAAGAATAGATGAAAGAAGAAGATGTATTTTTACTGAAAGAATTAATTTAAAACCTTATGAATATCCAGAAATTTTGGAATATGTAGATGCAATAAGACATTCTTATTGGGTTCATACTGAATTTTCATTTACTTCAGATATTCATGATTTTAAGATAAATGTTACTCCTGAAGAAAGAAATGCATTGCAAAATGCTATGCTTGCAATTGCTCAAATAGAAGTTTCAGTTAAAACTTTTTGGGGGGATATTTATAAAAAATTACCTAAACCAGAAATTGGTTCTGTAGGTCAAACTTTTGCAGAATCAGAAGTTAGACATATGGATGCATATTCTCATTTACTTGAAATATTAGGTTTAAATGCAGATTTTGAAAGAATAAAAGATATACCAGTTATTGATGAGAGAGTTAATTATTTACAAAGAGCAGTTAAAAATGTAAAAAGTGAAAGTAACAGAGAATACTCTCAATCAATATTATTATTTTCATTATTTATAGAACATGTTTCTTTGTTTTCACAATTTCTGATAATTATGGCATTCAATAAACATAAAAATATTTTTAAAGGTATTTCAAATGTTGTTGAAGCTACTTCAAAAGAAGAACAAATACATTGATTATTTTGAATAGAATTAATAAATATAATAAAAGAAGAAAATCCTAGTTGGTTTGATGAAGCTCATGCTGAAATGGTAAAAAAAGCTTGTATTGAGGCTTATGAATCAGAATCAAAAGTTATAGATTGGATTTTTGAAAAATGAGAACTAGATTTTATGCCAAAAGATGTTATTAAAGAATTTATAAAAAATAGATTTAATAACTCTATGGATTCTATAGGATTAAAAAAAATATTTTTTACAGATGAAAAACTTTTAGAACAAACAGATTGGTTTGATGAAGAAATAATGTCTACCAAACACTGAGATTTTTTCGTTAAAAGATCTGTAAACTATAATAAAAGAAGTAAATCAATTACTTCTGATGATTTATTTTAATTAAAAATTAATATTAAAAAAGTATGGAATGGCTTAATGAGTACTCAAGAAAATTTCTTGATAATGGTTATTTAATAAATGGACAATCTGCAGAAGATAGAATTAGAGCAATGACTGATGAGGCTGAAAAAATTCTTAAAAAACCAGGTTTTTCAGATAAAATGTATGAATATTCTAAAAAATGATTTTATAGTTTTTCTTCTCCTGTTTGGTCAAATTTTGGTTTAGATAGAGGTTTTCCTATATCTTGTTTTGGGTCATATGTTTGAGATAGTATGGCAAATATATTATATACTACAGCAGAAGTTTGAATGATGAGTAAATATGGATGATGAACAGGTGGATTTTTTTGAGATGTAAGACCTAGATGATCAATAATAAAAGATAATGGTGTTTCAGCTTGAGCTGTTCATTTTATGCAACTTTTTGATAAAAATATTGATATTGTTTCTCAATGAGCTGTAAGAAGATGAAGTTTTGTTGCTTATTTACCACTTGAACATTCTGATATAGAAGAATTTTTAGAAATTTGAAAAGAATGAAATCCAATCCAAAGAATTACAACTGGAGTAACTGTTTGAGATAAATGGTTAGAAGAAATGAAAGCTGGTGATACTAAAAAAAGAGCTATTTGGGCAAAAGTAATTCAATCAAGATGAGAAATGGGATATCCATATATTTTCTTTACAGATAATGTTAATAATAATGCTGCCAATGTTTATAAAGATAAAAAAATGAAAATTAATGCTAGTAATCTTTGTGCAGAAATAGCACTTCCTACTAATATTAAAGAATCATTTGTTTGTTGTCTTGGATCTATGAATATAAAAGAATATGATAACTGGAAAGATACAGATGCTGTTGAAATAATGGTATATTTTTTAGATGCAGTTATGCAAGAATTTATAGATAAACTAGAAATTTTAAGAGATTCTAGTGATGAAGATAAAAATTTAGCTTTTAGTTTTATGAAAAGATCATATAATTTTGCTAAAAATCACAGAGCTTTAGGTTTAGGTGCTTTAGGTTATCATTCATACTTACAATCAAAAATGATTGCTTTTGAATCTAGTGAAGCTGTAGAATTGAATAAAGAAATTTTTAAGCTTATTCAAGAAAAATCATATAAGGCCTCAGAAGATTTAGCAAAAGAGTATTGAGAAGCTCCACTTTTGAAATGATATGGAAGAAGAAATTCTACTCTAAATTCTATTGCTCCAAATACTTCTTCAGCATTTATTTTGTGACAAGTTTCTCAAAGTATAGAACCTTGGTGGTCAAATTCTTATGTAAAAGATTTAGCTAAAATGAAAGTAACAATTAAAAATAAAGATCTTGAAAAACTTTTAGAACAAAAAGGTCATAACTCTAGAGAAATTTGGTTAAGTATTAGAGATAGAGATGGTTCAGTACAACATTTAGAATTTTTATCTAAGCAAGAAAAAGATGTATTTAAAACTTTTTCAGAAATAAATCAATATGCAATTATTGATCAAGCATCAGATAGACAAAAATATACAGATCAATCTCAATCATTAAATCTAATGATTCATCCAGATACTTCTGCAAAAGATATAAATGCTCTTTATATGGATGCTTGGAAACAAGGTATAAAAACTCTTTATTATCAACACTCAAAATCAGCAGCTCAAGAGCTTAGTAGAAAAATAAGCTGTGTTGGTTGTGAGGCTTAATTATTTAAAATATAAAAAAATAAGTATGAGAATATTAATAATTTTTGGCTCTACAACTGGAAATAATGAACTAATGTGAGAAGAAATAAAAAGTTATTTAGAAGAAGATGAAAAAAATAATATTATAATTGGTTCTTGAGCTCTATTTAAAGCTAATGATTTAAAAGATTATGATATGACTTTTATATGAGCTTCAACTTGGTGAGATGGAGATATTCAAGATGATATGATTGAATTAGTAGAAGAAATAGAGAGTTCAGATTTATCTGGAGTAAAAGCTTGTGTTTATGCAAATTGAATGAAAGAATTTCCACTTTTTTGTGAAGCTGGAAAAAAAATTAAATCAGCTTTATTAAAATCAGGAGCAACTATTATTTGAGATACTTTTGAGATAGATTGAGATGTATATGAAAAATTTGAGCAATTAAAAATTTGGGTGTGAGAGAATGTAGGTAATTTAAAATAAATTAATAATTTTTAATATATTCTTTATTTTTTTGTTCTTGTAATATTTCTTTTTGTTTCAGAACTCAAGCTAGGGAAGTAGACATTGTTAAAAGAATTTTTATTTCATTTTCTGAAAAATCTGTTTTATTTTTTATAAAAATTAAATATCAATAATTTTTATCTCATATTTGAAGTTTTTGAGTGTATGAATATTTTCATTTTGTTTTTAGATTAAGTAATTCTAATTTATTATCTGTAATTTTTAATACTTCATTTTGCATAACTCATTTTTTACTTGTTTTATATTTTATAGTTATATACTCTTTTAAAACTGGATTTTCTTCAAGATAAATTATTTCTTGATCAGTATTTGTAATTAATTTTATTTTTTCTATTAATTCAAAAATAGTTTTATATGAAAAATCTTTTAACTTAATTATTTCTTCTGAAATTATATAATTTGAAGTAATTAAATTATTCGAGATATTGAGCCTTTTATTTGATAAATATATTATATATTTTAATAGACTAAAGGCTTGCTTGGACTGCATTTTAGCAAAAAATTCTATATTATCTGCTTTTATAAATAGTATTTCAGATTTTCTTTTTGCTCTTATATTTACTTGTTTTTTTTCATTTTGATTTAAGCTAGCTTCTCAAAATACTTCATGTTTATTTAAAGTTGCTAATAATTTTACTTCATTCTTTTTAGATGAGGTATATTTTTCTACTATTAATTCTCATATTAAGATTATATAAATATTTTCATCAAAATCTCACTCATAAAATAAATACTCTCATTTTTCAAGAGTTTTTTGTTTAAAATAAGGGGATTTTTGTAATATTTTTATATCTAACATATTTTTTATTTTTTTATTTTCAAAACATCATTTCTATACTTTCTTTATCTCTTGAATAAGAATTTAAAGTTTCTTTAGAGATAATTGCTTTTTTATAAAGTGCAATTAAATACTTATCCATAAGAATCATTCATTTATCTTTTCATACTTCAAGTACTGAATATAATTGATGTGTTTTTCCAGTTATAATTAAGTTCTTAACAGCATCATCAGATATAAGAATTTCCCTTGCTGCTACTTTTGCTTTTTTATCTATTCTTGGTAATAATCTTTGAGAAATTATTCCTGATAAACTCATTGCTAGTTGCATTCTAATTTGTTTTTGTTGTCCAGAAGGAAAAATATCAACTATTCTATCAACAGTTTGAACTGAGTCATTTGTATGTAGGGTAGAGAGAACCAAATGTCCAGTTTCAGCTAAAGTTATAGCTGCTTTTATGGTTTCTGGATCTCTCATTTCTCAGATCATAATGACATCAGGATCCTCTCTTAGACTTGCTCTAATTGCTTTTGCAAAATTTTTTGTATGACTTCATACTTCTCTTTGATTGATTAAAGATTTTTTAGATTTATAAACAAATTCTACAGGGTCTTCTATGGTAATTATATGTTTTGCATAGTTTATATTTATGTAATCTATCATTGCTGCTAGATTTGTAGATTTTCAAGAACCAGTTGGTCATGTTACAAGAATTAAACCTTTACCAGAATCACAAAGTTTTTTTACTTGTTCTCAAAGACCAAGCTCATCAAGACTTGGAATTTTATTTGGAATTGCTCTCATAGCAATTGAATAACCTTCAGTATCTATATAACAATTTACTCTATATCTATTTCAATTTTTTATGGAATATGATACATCAAGCTCTAATTCAAGCTGAAATTTTTCATATCATCTTTCTCAAGCTAAAACATAAATAATTGATTTTATACTTGATAGGCTCATTTTAGGAATTTCTAATTCTTTTTCTCAAACAATTATTTTATTTAAATCAGAAATTTCTCAGGATTCATCTCTAATCTTGACTAAATTATTTGTATTTATATGAATATCAGAATATCATTTTTCTGAAGAATAAAATAAAATATTATCTATTAATTCTTTACTTGTCATAATTATTTTATAAAAATATATATTTATATATAATATATCATATATAATATAAAAAAACAAAAAAAAGAATTATTAAATAATTCTTTTTTTATATATTTTTAATAAAACTTATTTTACTAAGCTTACAATAATCTCAATATGATGAGTATGAGGAAACATATCCATTGCTTTTATTTTTTCAATTTTATAGTTTGAATTTTCTAAAATATACTCTAAATCTCTAGCTAAAGTACTAGGATTACAACTTACATAAATTATTTGATTTGTATCAAATTTCAAAATATTTGGTAAAGCCTTTGGATTCATTCAGGCTCTAGATGGATCTATAATTAATAAATCTGCTGTTTTTCAAGCACTTAAATAATTAGCTAAAAAATCTTCAACTTTTGCATTTACAAATTCTATGTTATCTAATTTATTTAATTTAGCATTAGTTTTTCAATCTTCTGATGAAGATTTAACTAATTCTACTGAAATTACATTTTTAGCTCAATATTTTGCAAAAATCATTCAAATTGTCCCAGTTCCACCATATAAATCTAAGATAGTAAAATCTTTTAATTTATCTTTTTTAGCAAAATCTAAAACTAATTCATATAGTTTATTTGCTCAAGAACTATTTGTTTGAAAAAATGAAGTAGGGGAAATATTAAAAGATAAATCCATTAGATTTTCTACAATAGTTTTTTTTCAATAAATTAATTCTAAATCTCAAATACAAGTATCAGATTTATTTATATTATGAGAAAAATATATTGATTTTATTTGTGAGTATTCTTTAGTTAGAGAAATTAAAAAATCTTTTATAATTAATAATTTTTCAGATTTATCTAAATTTGGTTTATTGTCAAAATAATTTGGATTAAATGATAATAAAAGCATTATTTCATTAGCAAAGTGAGTTGCTCTAATTAAAATATGTCTAAAAAATCCTTTTTGATTATATTGATCATAAACAGGAAGTCACAGAGTTTTACTAAAATCTTTTATCTTTTTATATATTTTATTTTGTACTTCATCAATTAATATACATCAATCAAAATCTTGAATTTTTGAGAATTCTCATTTTTTATGAAATCATACATTAAAATGTTCTTGTTTATTATAAGTTTCTGAAATAAATTTTCCAAAAGAAAATTCTACCTTATTTCTATATCAGTTTATTATAGGACTTGGTTCTATACTTTCATATTTATTTTCTATATTTTCGCTATATTTTCAAAGATTTTTTAGAGCCTCTTTTACTTGATTTTCTTTTATTTCAAGCTGTTTTTCATACTTTATATTTACCCAGCTACATCATCCACATTCTCAATATTTATTTTCTAAATTTATCTCCTCAAAGGGAGACTTTTTAATTATATCAACTATTTGAGTTTCTAAAAAAGCATTTTTTTTCTTTATAACTTTTAGATTTACAATACTTTCCGGAATAGCTCCACCAGTTATAAATATAACTCTTCAGTTATAATCCGGATTTGAGTGAGATAATTTAGCAAAACCTTTTCATCAAAAAACCAATTTTTCCACAAAAATATTTTCTAAAATATCTCATTTTTTTATTCATATTTCTTGATTCATTTTTTTTATTTAATAATAAACTCTTGCTTAATTTTCAGACTATCATTTTTTATTAATAAATCAAATGTATTATTTATAGTTCAAGAATATAAAAGTATATAGTCTATATTATTTAAACTAATTCAAGTCTGAGTACTTCCTGAAGAACAAGCTAATAAATTTAAGTAATATTTTTCTGTAATAACTGGATTTATATTTTTTAAACATTCTTGAAAACTTATAAAAAGAGAATTAGCTGTATTATGATTATTAGAATTATTAATTATTTTTTGGTTTTCAGAAATTAATTTAAAAACTCAAAATACTGATATACTCAGTATTATAGATGCTACAACTACTTCAATTATAGAGAATGCTTGTTTTGTTTTTTTCATAATTTATATTATATCTTTTTTTTCAAAATAAAAAAATTTTTATTTTGAAAATATTAGAAATCAAGTAATATAAATACTATGAAAATAAATGATATTTATACAAATTTGGAAAAAAAAATTGACTTGAGAGAGTATGAAGTTTTTCTTGGTGCTGAATTTCCATTAAATCAAAATAAAAATATAGATTCTATCAGAATAAATTTAAAAAAAATAAATTTAAAAAAAAATATAAAAATCAAAAATCAAAAACTAAAAATAGATAATTTTGATTGAGTAAATAAAAGAAAAATAAAAAAAGAAGTAAATTTAAAAACAATAATTAAAAATTCAAAAAAACTAAAATATAAAATAATAAATTATTTATCAAATCTGCATTTTAGTTTTCAAAATAAAAATAAATTATTTAGAATAAGTAGTTATGCTATCTTAATACTAAGTATTTTATTTTTTAATAAAATATTGATTCAAAACCTTGTTTCAGGATGAATAAATAATCTTTATAACATTCAATATAGTAACAATATATATGAGATAGAAACAGAACTAAGTAAAGCAAACACAAAATTTAGTATTGCAAATATTCTATTTATTCCATTTAAAATTATTCCAGGACAAGATATTAAAAATGCAAGTAATTGAATTTCAGCATTAAAAGAAATAAGTCAATTATGACTTGATTTTAGTGTTTTTTATAAAAAAAATATTATTTTTTTTGAAAATAGAAAAATTACTGAAGTATATTTTGCAAATTTATTAAAAAATGCTAAACCATTTTTTATAAATACAGAAAATAGATTAAAAAAAATAGACTATAATCTATCACAAATAAATTTACAAGATACATATTCTAATAGATTTAAAAAATTAGAAAAACTAAAACAGTATACTAAATTGTCTTTTAATAAACTATCTTTTATTAATAATAATTTTGAAACTTTTTTAAATATTCTAGGAAAAAATAGACTTAAAAGATATTTTATAGTATTTCAAAATAGTGATGAAATTAGGCCAACTTGAGGATTTATGTGAAGTGCTTGAATAATAGAAATTTTTGCCTGAAAAGTAAAGTCATTTCAAAAAAGAGATATTTATGCTTATGAATGGGATTCTAAAAAAAATTATACTTGAGCAGTAGAGTGACCAACTTGAATAAATCTATTATCAGAAAGATTATGATTAAGAGATTCTAATGCTTTTATTGACATAAGTAGATCTAGTAAGTCTATAAATTATTTTATGAAAAAATGATTATATGATTTAGATTGAATTATTTTTATTAATAAAAATATAATTCTTGATATAATATATGTATTATGAGATATTAAATTCGGTCAATATAATACAATCATAAATCATACTAATTTTTCAGAACAGATATCAATACTGGTTAATGCTCAAGTTAGTAAAAAAGCTACTCTTGATACACCAAAACAAGTACTATTTGATTTTTCTGAATTATTTAAGAAAAAAATAAAATCAGAAAAAAAATATTATGAAATATTTGAAACTATTATAAATAATATAAAATCAAGAGATATAGTTTTTTATAGTTTTAATAAGTCAGAAAATGAATTTCTTAAAAAGTTGTGAGTAAACTGATATTTTGATTATAAAAAACAAACTGATTTTAATTTTCCATTTTTTATATCAGTTTGATGAAATAAATCTGATAGATTTATAGAAAGAAAATATATAAAAAATATTACTATAAATCAAAATAAGTATAATAATTTATGTACACTATATACTGATTTTGAAATTATTTTAAAAAATACTTTTAGCAAAAAAGATGAAAAAAGAATAATAGCAACTATGGAAGGCTTTAGAGTTATACCTACAGAAGATAGGGTTAATATAGCTTGAAAATGATTAAATCAAAGCTTTACAAAAGTACTTATTCCACAAAATGCAATTTTAAATTATGATAATTTAAAAAAATATTGAATAAATGTAGTTAAAACTTGAGATAATGTTACAGTTGAAAAACTTTTAAAAACTAAGCCTTGAAATAAGAGTTATTTTAAATTTTATTATAAAATAGAAAATATAGATTGTAAAAATCATAATTTCAAAGTTTATAAACAAGCAGGAATTAATAAATATGATATTTATTTTAAATATATAAATAATAAGACTAATGTAACAGAAAAATTAAAACTATATTGATTAGATCAAGATTTTTATTATAATAAATAAAAATTATATAAAATAAATAAAAATTATATAAAAAAATAATAAAAAAATTTTAATTCTTTTATTTTAAGTAAAAAATGTTAGAAAAATTAAGAAAAGCTATAAGTTTAGATAATTCTTTTAGAGTTTTTTATCATAAACTTAGAGCTATAATTGCAAATATTTACTATGGTTTTCCTAGTAAAAATATGAAAATAATATGAGTAACCTGAACAAATTGAAAAACTTCAACTTGTAATATTATCGCAAAAGGACTTATAGAAAATTGAGAAAAAGTTTTTATGTTTACAACTATAAATATAATAATGTGAACTCTAGAAACTCAAAATAAAATAAAAATGACCTCTCCAGATCCTTTTGATTTACAGAGATTGTTAAAACAAGCAAAGTCTCTTTGAATACAAAAAGCAATTATTGAGACAGCTAGCCATTGAATATTTTATCATAGAATTTGGGGAATAAATTATGATACAATTATTCTTACAAATATAACTCAAGATCATTTAGATTTACATAAAACTATGAAAAATTATGTAAATACTAAATTGCAAATATTTAAAAAATTAATAACTTATACTAGAAAAAAATGAGTTAAAAAAACTGCAATAATCAATATTAATAGTGATTATTCAGACTTATTTATAAATGAAACCTTTGATTCTCTTTATACTTATTGAAAAGATTCAAATGCAGATATATCAATTAACAATATAAAAGAAACAGATAAATGACTTGAATTTAGTTTAAGAATTCCTTGAGAAAATTTAAATATAAAAAGTAAACTTAGATGAGAATTTAATGCTTATAATATTTCCGCAGCTGTTGCTTGTTTTATTTCTGAAGGAATAGATAAAAAGAAAATTCCAAAAATGGTAGAAAATATTATTTGAATTCCAGGAAGACTAGAAGAAGTAGAAAATAATGAATTATTTAAAATTTTTATAGATTATGCTCATACAGAAAATGCTTTAGATAATGTTTTAACTACACTAAAGCCACTGGCAAAAAACTGAAAATTAATAACAGTTTTTTGAGCAACTTGAGATAGAGATAAATCAAAAAGAATTCCTATGGGACAAGTTGTTTCAAGGCTTTCAGATAAAGTAATCTTAACTCAAGATGATGATTATTCAGAAAATACTATTGATATAATAAAAGATGTCTTACCTTGAATAGAAAGAGTTGAGTGAGAAGATTTTTGGGTAATACCAGATAGGGAAGAAGCAATTAGAACAGCACTTCTTTGAGCAAATCCTTGAGATGTTCTAATTATAGCTTGAAAATGAGATGAGACTAGCTTAGTGACAAATAAATGAATAATAGAGTGGCACGATAAAACAAAAGTTTTAGAGATACTAAAAGATATTGATGATAATAAAATAATTAAATAAATATGACTTTATATTTAAAATATAGACCAAAAGATTTTAAAGGCCTTGTTGGTCAAGACTTTATAAAAAATACTTTACAAAAAGCTACAGCTGAACAAAAAACAGTTGGAGCATATTTGCTTTGTTGACCTAGGTGAACAGGAAAAACAAGTACTGCTAGAATTTTAGCAAAAGCTGTAAATTGTATAGATTCAAGTAATTGAAATCCTTGTAATAAATGTAATATTTGTGAGGCTATAAATTCTGAGAGCCTTATTGATGTAATTGAAATAGATGCTGCAAGCAATACTTGAGTAGAAAATATTAGAGATATTATAAATAAGGCAAATTTTAGACCTACAAATGCAAAATATAAAATTTATATAATTGATGAGGTTCATATGTTATCAAAATGAGCTTTTAATGCACTTTTAAAAATTCTTGAAGAGCCACCATCTTTTGTAAAATTTATTCTAGCAACAACAGAAACTCACAAAGTTCCTGAAACAATTATTAGTAGATGTCAGAGATATGATTTTAAAAATATTTCTGAAAATAACTTAAAATCTAGACTAGAATTTATAGCAAAAGAGGAAAAAATAAAAATAGATGAAAAGTCATTAAATTATATTGTAAAAAATTCAGCTTGAGGTCTTAGAAATGCAATTTCAAGCTTTGAACAATTAACTATAAATTCGCAAATAAAATATAAAAATATTATAGAAAGCTTATGAATAGTTAATGAAGAAAAATTAGAATTTTTTTTAAATAAGCTATTAAATAAGCAACACTCTATAATTGAAGATTATGAGGAATTAGTTTCTTCAGGAAAAAATATTAAATTATTTTTCAAAGAATTAATATTTTTTACAAAAGATAAAACTATTTTAGATTTGAAAAATAATAAAAATATTTCTGATTTATTATCTATTTTAGATAAACTTGATGAAACTTATTCAAAAACAAAAAACTCTCTTGATGAAAATACTAGTTTTTTAATAGGTATTTTAAAAATAATAAACCCTATAAAAAAAGAAATAAAACAAGAAAAAATTAAAAATCAAAAATTAAAAAAAGAAGAAATTAATTTAGCTAAAGTGGTAAGAGTTCCTGAAATGAAAAAGTCAAGTTTAGGAACTGGTACCAAAGTTGTAGAATGTAAAAAACAAGAACTTGAAGTAGAAGATATTTCAGATATATTTTGAGAAGAACTTAAAGAAAATATAAAAAGCAATTTAACTTCAAATCTTTTTGATAAAAAAGCTTTTGTAAAAACTCTAAAAGAATTATGAGCAAAATGATGATTAACAATGTGAATAAGGGCATCAGAATGTTTTCATAATTGAAATACATTAGAGATAAGATTTAAAACAAAATTTGCATTAAATCAAATAAGTATAAATGATAATAAAGATTATATAAAAAATGCTCTTGAGTCAATGGGTATGTGAAATTTAGAATTAATTTTAAAATAAAAATGTATTGTTTAATTTCTACATTTTCAAAAACATTTGATGAACTTGGATTAATTTATTTTATTCCAAGTTTTTTGGATTCAGAAATAAAAACTGGTCAAATAGTAGAAATTCCAATTTGAAAACAAATAGAAATTTGAATAGTTCTAAAAATTTGAACATTAGAAAAACTAAATAACTCAAATATTTCAGAAAAAAAGATAAGATCTATTATTTCTATAAAAAATGAAAATATCTTTTTAGATAAAAATAGAATAAAACTAGTTCAGTTTATAGCTAAATATTATTTTTCACATATCCATAATTCTATATCTTTATTTTTTCCTAAAAACATGAGAGATAAAATGTGTGCAGTGAAACAAGTGCCCTTGGGGTGAAAAAATAAAGTAAACTTAGATAGCAAAAATAATATTAAGTATAGCTTTAATTTTGATAAAAAATTATCAAAAAAACAGAATATGATTTTTGAAGAATTCAAAAATTCAAAAGAAAAGAAATTCTTATTACATTGAATAACGGGGAGCTGAAAAACTGAAATTTATATAAAATTAATAAAAGAAGAATTAGATAAAAATAAACAAAGTTTACTACTTATTCCAGAAATAATTTTGACTAATCAATTAGAATCAAGACTTAAAAAAGTTTTTTGAGACACTATTTTAGTTATTAATTCTAGTATTACACAAGCAAATAAAACTAAAGCTTGGATTTGAATATATCAAAATCAATCAAAAATAATAATTGGGACAAGGTCAGCACTTTTTTATCCTTATCAGGATTTATGATTAATAATTATAGATGAACAACATGATAATTCTTATATTTCTAATAAATCTCCAAGATATGATTCTATAGAAATAGCTAATAAAATTACAGATTTATATTGAAATAAGCTTTTATTATCAAGCTGAACTCCTAGTATAAAAATTATGTATAATGCAATAAAAGGTAAATATAAGATATTGAAGTTATTAGAAAAATTTGAATAAAAAAATTAAACCTAATAAACTTCTTTAATTCATTTTTCAACTTCATCAAAAACTTCCATTTTCTTATCTCTAATTAACCAAATTTTATTACTAACACTTTCAAGTAAATCTCTATCATGTGATACTATTATAGTTGTTCAATTAAATCAGTCCAGCATTTTTTTAATAACTTCTTTTGAATGTAGATCAAGATGATTTGTAGGTTCATCCATAATTATAATATCTGGAGAGGTTAATAGCATCTTTGTGAGAGCTACTTTTGCTTTTTCTCAACCTGAAAGAGTTGAGATTTTTTGATCAACTTTATCTCATTTAATAAGTAATCATCATAATATTTGCCTGATTTTTGTTTCATTTTCAAAATTTGCTCAAAGCTCTTTTATAATACTAATTTCTGGATTTAAGTCTTCAAGTACTTGAGAATATGATCAAATTTCAATAGTTTCATTTATTTGAGCTATTCAATTAAGAGGTTTTAATTCTCATAAAATTGTTTTTAAAAGTGTAGATTTTCCAGATCAATTTGCTCAAATAATTCATATTTTATCTATTTTTTTTACTTCAAGTAATTCCGGAAGAGCTACAATAGTAACGTTATATCAAACTTCAATATTTTCTAGTTTCATTATTGTTTCTGGAAGTCTTTTATTTGAATTTATACTTATTGCTTTTACTATACTTTCATTTTCTGGTTTATCTAAAACATTAATTTTTGCCATCTGTTTTATTCTAGACTGAACACTTGTGGCTTTAGATGAATTTGCTCTAAATCTATTTATATATGATTGAGTAATATCTAATTCTTTTTGCTGATTAGTATAATCTTTCATTTTTTTATTAAATCTATCTTGTTTTTGCTCTAGATATATTTCATAATTTCAAGGATAATTATTTATTTTTTTTCAAGAAATTTCAGCTATTTTATCTGAGGTATTATTTATAAATCTTATATCATGAGAAATAGATAGTATTGCTTTTTTCCAATTTTTACAAAATTTTTCTAGAAATATAATTCATTCTATATCTAAATGATTTGTTGGCTCATCAAGAATAAGTAAATCTACTTGCATAATTAGAAATTTTGCAATTTGAACTTTTGTTTGTTCTCAACCTGAAAGCTGAAGAACATTAAAATTCATTTGCTCATCAGAAAAACCAAAATACTTAAGTATTTCTAGTTGTATTTCATATTTTTTATATCAATCTATTTCAAGTAATTCTAGATTTAAAGTATTTGCTTCTTCCCATAAATCCAGATTATTTTTAATTTTGTTATATCTATTAATTTTTTGAGTTATTTCTGAAAATACTTCTAGCATTTCTTGTTTTAAAGTATTTTTGTCTGATTTCCAAAATAAATCTTGAGATAAATATCATATTGTAATTCAAGGAGCTAGTTCTATTTTTCAATTTCAGTCAATATTTTCCTCTTTTCCTATTATCATTTTTAAAAGAGTAGTTTTTCCACAACCATTTTTTCAAATAAGAGCTATCTTATCTTTTTTATTTATTTTTAAAGTAGCTTGCTCAAATAAGTGAGTTTGTTCAATATATTTAGTAAGATTTTGTATATTTATTAAAGTTGAGGATATTTTTACTTTTCATTCAAATAAATATTTAGGAATATTTTCTAGATTGTAAAATTGTCTATTTATAGTATCTCAATTATTATTGATAGTATTATAAATAGGTATATTTATAGTTTCTAATTCAAATTCTTTATTTATATATTTTTTTAATCTTTTAATTTTAGTTGTATTTTTTATTTTTGAAGGAATTTCATCTAAAAAATCCTGACATATTTCTTCTACTTCATAATAATTAAAATCATCTTGATGTTTTTTTAAAACTTCTCAAATTATTTTTTCGATTTCTTGTTTAGTATATATATCTACTTCTTCCATAGATTATTTTAAAGTTTAATTTTAAACACAAAAAAAGATATATAACCAAGGCTAAATATCTTTTTTTAGAATTATGCTTCTGGAGCTAATTCAATATTAATAGCTTGAGCTTTACCATCTCTACCTTCACCCATTTCGAATACAAGTGCCATATTTTCTTCTAAAGAATCATATTCAAGTCCTTCTACTAAGTTATTAGCATGAAAAAATACATCTCCTTCTTCAGTTTTAATAAAACCAAAACCATTTTTTAACATTTTTATAGTACCTTCTGTCATATTTTTATATATATGAAATAAATTATAATTGAAAACTTTTACCTAAACAATTAAATACATTATATAGAAAAAAAATTAAATACAAATTTTTTTTCTAGAAAATTTTTATATGTATAATATCTTGAATATTACTCAAAATTTTATAAAATAATATTGTTTTATAAAATTAATTAAAAATAATTATGTGAATATTAGATATTGTATCACCTTGAGTAATTTATTGAAATGATTTAAAAAAAGTTTATAAATATGCTAAGCAAAATAATTTTGCCATTCCTGCTATAAATGTTGTTTGAAGTAATAGTATATTAGCTTGTCTTGAAGCAGCTAGTGAAGTTAATTCTCCTATAATAATTCAATTTAGTAGTGGTGGATGAAAATTTAACTGATGAAATATACTAGGGAGTATTGATGCTCAAGTTTTAGGATGTGTTGCTGGAGCCTTACAAGTTCACTCTTTAGCAAAAAAAATGGGAGTTGTTGTAATTTTACATACTGATCATGCTAATAAAAAGGCTTTAGCTTGGATAGATTGATTACTTGAAGAAAATAAAAAATACTTCAAAAAAGAAGAAAAACCTCTTTTTTCTTCTCATATGCTTGATTTTTCAATAGAATCTTTGGAAGAAAATATTAGAATTTCTAAAAAATATTTTAAAGAATTTAATAAACTAAATATTGGTTTAGAAGTAGAAATTGGTATTACTTGAGGAGAGGAAGAATGAGCAGATTCAACTACAGACAAAACAAAAATGTATACTAGTCCAGAAGAATTATTTTATGCTTATAAGCAATTAAGTGAAGTAGGGGATAATTTCACTATTGCTGCTATGTTTTGAAATGTTCATTGAGTGTATAAGCCTTGAAATGTAGAATTAAAACCAGAAATTTTAAATGAAGCTCAAAAATATGTTGCAAAAAAATTAAATTTAGAAGAAAGACCTATTGATTATGTTTTCCATTGATGAAGTTGAAGTATCGAGTCAAAAATTAAAGAGTCTATTGAATATTGAGTAATAAAAATGAATGTTGATACAGATGTTCAATGGGCTTTTTGGGAAGGAGTAAAAAAATATATAGAAGAAAATAAAGATTATATAGCAACTCAAATTGGTAATCCAAATGGAGAAGATTTACCAAATAAAAAATATTATGATCCAAGAAAGTGGTTAGCTAGTTGACAAGAATCTATGAAAAATAGAATAATAAAAGCTTTTTGAGATTTAAATGCTTTAAATAAAAATTAAAAACTTTTTAGTTTTTATAAAAATACAGTATATAATATATATTGTATTTTTTATAGATTTTTTTCTAATATTTCTTTATTTATTCTTCAAATAAAATTCTCTAATTTTTCAACTGTTTGCTCTTTAGTTTTATAATTTCTAACAGCAACTGTTCAATTGCTTTGTTCTGTTTCTCAAATTACTAGAATATAATTATTATGCATTTTTTCTGCCATTTTGACTTTTTTATTTAATCAGTTTGTAGAAAAATCTCAACTAACTCTTATTCAAGAGTTTTTTAGTTTTAACATAACTACTTGAGCATAATCATCAAACATTGGTAAAACTGGAATAATAATTACTTGTCTAGGAGCTAACCAAAGAGGGAAGACTCAAGCAAAATGTTCTATTAAAACTCACATTCATCTCTCTAAACTTCCTGAAATTGCTCTATGAATCACAACCGGTCTTTCTTGCTCATTATTTTCATTTGTAAAACTTAAATCAAATCTTTCTGGAAGATTAAAATCACATTGGATTGTAGCTAATTGCCACTGCCTACCAATTGCATCTTTGAACATAAAATCTAATTTTGGACCATAAAAAGCTGCTTCTCACTCAATTCTTTTATATGGAAGGTTATTTTCTTTTGAAGCTTCTTCAAGTGCTAATTCTGCCTTATTCCAGTTTTCATCAGTTCATAAATATTTAGTTTTATCTTCTCATCTAACTGATAAACTTACCCAATAATCTTTTGTCATTCACATAGTATCATAAAATTCTTTTATAATATCAGTTATAACTTTTACCTCATCTTTTATTTGAGAGGTTCTACAAAATACATGACCATCATCTTGTGTAATTGCTCTAACTCTTGTTAAACCTGATAATTGGCCTGATTTTTCATCTCTATAAACAGTAGCAGGTTCAAAATATCTAACAGGCATATCTCTATATGAAAATTGATTATCTGCAAAAAGTTGCATATGATGAGGACAATTCATAGGTTTTAAGAAAAATTTTTCTTTTGAAGTTCCACCAAAAACAGAAAACATATCATCTAAATAATGACCAGCATGACCAGAAGTTTCATATAAACTTTCTTTAGCTAAGTGTGGAGTCCAAACTCTTTCATAACCAACTTTGGAATGTAACTGCCATAAATAATCTTCTATTGCTTGTCTAATAATCATTCCTGCTGGTTGTATAAGTGGTAATCATGGACCAACTAAATCAGAAATAGTAAATAATTTTAATTTAGCTCAAAGTATTCTATGATCTCTTTTTTTTGCTTCTTCTAAAAAGTTTAAATGCTTCAAAAGATCTTCTTTATCTTCAAAAGAATAAGTATAAATTCTTGTTAATTGTTTATTTTCTGAGCTTCCTAGCCAGTAAGCACCTGCAATTCTAGCTAGTTTAAAAGAATTAGCATCAAGTTGTCTAGTATTTTCTACATGAGGACCAGAGCACATATCTATAAATTTTAGATTTTTTATTTGATCTCAGTCTAATTCATCAAAACTAGTAAAATTATTTTCTATTAAATACTTTTGAATTTCTGAGTAATAATCTGAAGATTTTCACTTTGAAATATTGTAATAAAAACTAATTTTACCGGTAATTTTTTCAGTATTTTTAAAATCTCAAGACTCTAGCTTATCTACTAATTCATTTTTAAATTCTTCTCACATTTTAGTTAGTAAATCTCTTGCTTGATTATAATTAACTTCAAAAGATTTAAAATCTTGACCTTGAGAAATAAGTTTCTTCATTGTATTTTGAATTTTTTTCAAATCTTTTTCGACTAAAACTATTTCACCAAAATCAAAATCATAATAAAATCAGTCATCAGTATCTGGTCCAGTTGCTATTTTTACATTATTAAAATTTTGTTTTACTGATTGAGCCATAATATGACTAAGAGAATGTCTTTTTGTAGATAATTTCATATTTATTTTTTTATAAAATATATTTTTACTTATTATATAAAAAATATATATATATCAAAATTTGTTTTAAAGCAATATATATGATATAATTAAATTATAGTTTAATTATATAAAAATAATAAATGTTTAAAGAAATATTAAAAATAGCATTAGAATTAAAATCATCAGATGTTATATTATCTGCTAATGCTAAGCCTACATTAAAAACAAAATGAGAAATTAGTTTTTTAGAAAATTATGAAATTATTTCAAAAGAACAAATACAAGAAATTGTTTTTTCTACTATGTCTCAAACACAACAAAAAAGATTTATAAAAGAATTAGAGCTTGATTATGGTATTTGATTTGGAAAACATAGATTTAGAATAAATGCATTTATGACTAGAAATGGTATGTGAATTGTTTGCAGACCTATTGCAACTGAGGTTCCAGAATTTGATAAATTATGATTACCAGAAGCTGTTAGGGGATTTGCATATAAGACTAATTGATTAGTTTTAGTTACTGGATCAGTTGGTTCTGGTAAATCTACTTCTATGATTTGATTAATTAATGAAATCAATAAACATCACGCTAAACATATAATTACAGTAGAAGATCCTATAGAGTTTATTTTTGAAAATAATAAATCATTAATAGAACAAAGAGAAGTAGAAAATTCTACTTTAAGTTTTGAAAATGGTTTAAAATATGCTTTAAGACAAGCTCCAGATGTAATTATGGTATGAGAAATGAGAGATTTAGAAACATTTAGATTAGCTCTAAGAGCAGCAGAAACAGGGAATCTAGTTTTTGCAACATTGCATACTTCTGGTGCAGCAAGAACAGTTTCAAGAATAATTGATATGTTTCCAGCTTGAGAAAAAGATCAAGTTAAGGCACAATTATCAGAATCTCTTATTTGAGTGGTTTGGCAAAAACTTTTAAAAACTGCAGACTGAAAGGGAAGAGTATTAGCAGCTGAGGTATTAGTTAATAATATATCTGTGTCTAATCTTATTAGAAAATGAAATACTCACCAGATTAATTCAGTAATAGAAACCTCAGCTTGAGAATGAATGATTAATATGAGAAGAACTTTAGAAAAGTTATATGAAAAATGAAAAATTACAGAAAAATTATATAATGAAGAAATAAAATTACTTTGAAAAGATTTATAAAAAATGAATATTAGATTTAAAAATAAAGTAAATACCTTAAGTATAAAAAGAATAAATTTAATATTATTCTTTTTAATGTTTTTATGAATAATACTATATATTAATTTAGATTATAAAGATGCAAATTCTTATTTTATGATGCTTAATTTTTTCATATTTTTCATATTTTTATTTTTTAATTATCTTTATTCTAAAGAGTTTGAAGAAAATAAAAAATTTATAAAAATTGCACTAAAAAATAAATACATAAGTAATAATTTAATGCTAAAAAAAAGTATATATTCTGAAAATAAAGAAAATAAAAATTTATTTAATAGCTTAATATTAAGTAAAAATATTTTAAAAAAGGATTATTCAGACTTAGAAAAAACTCTATTCACATTTACTTCAGAATATTTTTTAAAACAAGTATCAAAAAAAGGAATAGAAAAAATAGAATTAGGTACAACTATAGAAAAAGATATACATGTAATGTTTTTAGATATAATCTGATTTACAACACTTAGTGAAAATTTAAAACCAGAAAGAGCTTTACTTTTACTTAATATATATTTTGATTGAATAGTTGAAATAATTAAAAAAAATAATTGATTTGTAGATAAGTTTTTATGAGATTGAATTTTAGTTATTTTTACTGAAAAACAAGCTGATAATTCAATAAAAACTAGTATTGAGATTCAACACTTTATTAAAAAATTTAGAATTTCAGAAATTTGAAAAAAAATATTTGTTTGAATTTGAATAAATTCTTGAAAAGTTATTATTTGAACAATTTGATCAAAAGAAAGAATGGAGGTTACAATTATTTGAGATACTGTAAATACAGCATCTAGAATTGAATGATTAACTAGAGTATTTAAAGAAAAAATAATAATATCACAAAATACATTTGATTTGATTGAAAATAAAAAAAGTTTAAAAATAAATTTTTTATGAGAAAAAATATTAAAATGAAAAAAGATTAAAAAGAAAGTTTACTGAGTTTTAATCTAAAATTAATAAAACACTATACTTAACATAAGTTATATTATGTTAAGTATAGTGTTTTATTATAATACTTCTCTATGTCCAATAAGAAAGTAAAATTTATTTTTTACTTTCTATTTTTATTTAAATAAAAATAAGTTAATCAGACAAAAACAACAAATAATAATCATCACATTAGTAGTTCAAAAGAATATTGCTTAATCATCTCTCTATTCTCACCTGCCATATATCAAAAACTCATTAATACTAAATTCCAAAGTCATGCTCATAATCCAGTATAAAATAAAAATTTAGCAAAATTCATTTTAAATACTCATGCAGGAATACTTATTAACTGTCTAACTACAGTAATAAATCTTGCAAGAAAAGTTGTTATACTTCAGTGTTTTTGAAAATATGTTTCAGTTTTATTATAATGAGCCATACTTATTAAAAAATATTTTCAATAACTCTGAATAAGATTTTTTACTACTTTATCTCATAAATAGTATCATAATACATAGTTAATAGTTGCTCCAATTAATGCTCATAGAGTTCATACTGTTAGTGCTATTGTAAAGTTCATTTGTCATGTGCTAGCTAAATATCAAGCTGGAATCATAGCTGCTGCTGATGGAAAAGGAAAAAATGATGACTCTAAAAGCATCATAAAAAATACTCCAGTATATCAGAATTGTTCAGCTATTTTTACTATAAAATCTATTATCTCATACATACTTTACAAATTATTAATAAGATTAATTTACTTAAAAAAATAGGTTTTATATAATTTATATAAAATATGCCTCAAATTCTTTTTTATTTATTTCTTCTTTTTTAAGTAAATCTTCAGATATTTTTTTATGAAGCTCTTTATTCTCACTTATTATCTTTATTGCAACTTCATAAGATTCTTGTAAAATTGTTTTTACCTTATTATCAATTGCTTTAATTGTCTCTGGAGAAATAAATGGTTGTAGTCAAGTTTGATTGTATGATTCAATTTCTCATGCAAAATTTTCTGCTCATATATCTTTAAACATTCCAAATCTTGTTACCATATTTCTAGCAATTTTAGTTGCTCTTTCTATATCATTAGAAGCTCAAGTTGTAATTTCATCTTTACCAAAAAATATTTCTTCTGCTGCTCTTCATCAATACAATACTGCTAATTCATCAAGATATTTTGCTTTCGTAGTAAGTAAAGAGTCTCTATCTGGTAAAAACCAAGTTACTCCTAGTGCTCATCATCTTGAAACTATTGATATTTTATGAACTGGATCAGTATTTGGTAATAATTTTCCTACTAAAGCATGCCCTACTTCATGATAAGCTGTAATTGACTTTTCTTTATCATTCATTACTTGTGATTTTTTTCTTAATCACATTACTATTCTTTCAAAAGCTTCAATTATTCTAGAATTTGAAATTATTTTTTCATTATGTCTTGCTGTTATAATAGCAGATTCATTCATTAAATTTCACATATCAGCTCCAGAAAATCATACTGTTTGGCTAGCTAAAGCTCTAAAATCAATATTATTTTCTAATTTTTTATTTCTTGAATGTACTTTTAATATTGCTTCCCTATCTGATAAGTTTGGTAGATTAACTGTAATTTTTCTATCAAATCTTCCTGGTCTAAGTAGTGCTTGATCTAGTACATCTACTCTATTTGTAGCTCACATTACTATTACATTTGTTTCATTGTCAAATCAATCCATTTCAGTTAAAATTTGATTAAGAGTTTGTTCTCTTTCATCATGTCCTCCTCAATTACCAGGTCATCTTTTTTTACCAATTGCATCAATTTCATCAATAAAAATAATACAAGGAGCCATTTTTTTAGCATTTTCAAATAAATCTCTAACTCTTGATGCTCCAACTCAAACAAACATTTCTACAAATTCTGAACCACTTATACTTAAAAATGGAACTTCACTTTCCCCTGCTACAGCTCTAGCTAATAAAGTTTTACCAGTTCAAGGAGGTCAAACTAAAAGTGTTCATTTTGGGATTTTAGCTCATAAATCTTTATATTTCTTTGGATTTTTAAGAAAATCTACAACTTCCATTAATTCTTGCTTCTCTTCTTCTGCTCCAGCTACATCACTAAATAAAACTTTTTCTTTTTCTTTATCAAATAATTTAGCTCTAGATTTACTAAAAGTCATAGCATTATTTGCCATTCATCACATTTTTGAAAGTATAAAAAAAGCTATTATTCAAAATATAATTATAATTAATATTGTAGGCATTATTCTTGCCCAGAATTGTGATCTAGTATTGTCTTTAATTTTAATAATTGTAGAAATTTCAGGATTTCTTAATCCTAAATCTTTTATTGAGTCATTAGTTGGTAGTATAACTATATCAGTTTTTATTTTTTTTATTCAGTTTTCTAACACTAATAATCTTCATTTACTATCTGCTGCTTCTCAAGTTCAATAGTGTGTTGCAATTGCCTTATTTCCATCTATTAAAATAGTTTTATATTTTCATTTATTGAAATTTGATTCAAGAGTATTTAGTCAAATTGGAGTATTTGTAAAAACTTCCTGGCTTTTTATATTTGTAAAAAGAAAAGCTATAATTAATGAAAATAATACCAAAAAAATAAATGGCTTAAATGAGTTACTTATTTTATTTTTTTTATCTCCAGGGTTCTTATTTCACTGCGCATTTTTTTTAACTACTTGTTTTTTTTCAGGACTTTTTTTCTTATTTAGCATTTTATACTTTTTTAAATTATTATTTAATATAACTATGACAGTTTATTAAAATTAGATATTTTTGCAAAAGAAATATTTATATTTTTCTTGTGTTATAAAAATTTTACTTATAATAATAATTATGAAACATTTAAAGATAAAAATAAATAAGCTAGATTTTAGTGATAAAGAAATATTAAAAAATATAGAATTTACACTAAACAGTAATGATAAAATAGCTATAGTTTGACCAAATGGAGCTTGAAAAACTAGTTTTTTTAAATTGCTTGTTTGAGAAAATAAAAATTTTGATTGAAATATAGATAATATTTGAAATTTAAGTTTATGATATTTAAATCAAATATATTCAGATAATGAAGAAAAATTAGTTAGCACAGAACTAAAATTAGCATTTAAAAAAATTTTAGAATTAGAAAAAGAACTAAAAAAAATAGAAAAAAAAATGTGAGAAGATCCTGAAAATATGGATATTGTAGAAAAGTATAGTTCTCTTTTAGAGCAATTTAATAATTTTTGATGATATGATTTAGATAATAAAATTCACCAGGTATCTAATGGTATGTGATTGCTTAATTTGCTTTCAAAAAAATTAAGTGAAGTTAGTGGTTGAGAAAGAACAAAAATAGCTTTAGCTAAAATTTTATTACAATCTCCAGATATACTTTTTCTTGATGAGCCAACAAATTTTATAGATATGGCCTGAATAGAATGGCTTGAAAATTATTTGAAAAATAAATGGAAATGATGATATGTAATAATTTCTCATGATAGAGAATTTCTTGATAAAACTTGTACAAAAACTTATGAAATTCAGTGAATTTTATGAATAGAATTTTATCATACAAATTATACTTTATATCTAGAAGAAAGAAAAAGAAGAGAAAAAAAGAAGCTAGATGATTATGGGAGACAAGATGAATATATAAAAAAACAAGAACAATTAATAAATAGATTTAGAGCAGGTTCTAGAGCAGGTTGGGCAAAATCAAGAGAAAGAATGATTAATAAAATGGATAAATATGAAAAACCATTTATTCCTAAAAAACCAAAATTCTTTTTTGAAGAATATAGTGATAGTTCAGAAAAAATGCTTATCTTTAAGGAAGCTTTTATATGAAGATCCGCACCACTTTTTTATATTCCCGATGCAACATTATATCAAAAACAGAGAATATGAATAGTTTGAGATAATTGAGTATGAAAATCAACTTTTTTGAAAACAATTATGGGGGAAATAAAAATTCTTGATTGATATTTTAATAAATGAAAAACAACAAAAATTGTTTACTATTCTCAGTTGCATGAAGAATTAGATAAAGATAAATCAATTAGAGATAATTTTATAAAATTTTGACTTAATTATGCAGATGAATTTTTAATATGATTTTTAAGAAACTATTTATTTGAAAAAGCAGATTTAGATAAAAAAGTTTCAGAGTTATCAGGATGACAGACTTCAAAATTACTTTTTTCAATACTTGGACAAACTAACTCAAACTTACTAATTCTTGATGAACCAACAAATCATCTTGATTATGATACTAGAGAAGCACTTGAAGAGGCTTTAAATAAATATTCTTGAACAATTTTATTTATTTCTCATGATAGGTATTTTGTAAATAAGCTTGCTACAAATATTTGGTTTGTAACAGATTGAGAGCTCTCAATCTCATATTGAAATTATGAAGATTATAGATTTAAACTAGAAAATTGAATAGATATGGATTTTAATTTATTTGATGAAGAAGCTGAATTAAATGCAGTTTTAGAGGAAAAACTAAGTGATAGACAAATCAAAAGAATGAAAAATAAATTTTGAGAAACAAAGAAGAAAAGAAAGTGAAGTAAAAAGAAAAAATAGGCAGTGAAACAAGTGCTTTTGAGGTAAAAAAAAATTAAATTTTTTAAAATTTTTATATAAATAATGAATTACTATGTGTTGAATTTTTGCATATATTTGAAATAAAGAAGCTTTAAATTTTTTAGTAAATTGATTAAGAAATTTAGAATATAGAGGATATGATAGTTCTTGAATTTGTCTAATGAATAATTCATGAGATTTTTATTTGGAAAAAGAAGTCTGAAAAGTTTCTAATTTAGCTTCCAAAATAAAAAAAAGAAATAAGGATTTAAAATGATTTCATACATGAATTGCTCATACTAGATGGGCAACTCATGGCTGAACAACAATTGAAAATTGCCATCCTCATAGTTCTGAAAATCATAGGTTTTTTGTAGTTCATAATTGAATAATTGAAAATTATATTGAGTTAAAAAAAGATTTACAAAATAAGTGAATAAAATTTTATAGTGATACAGATTCAGAAGTAATTGCAAAACTTATAGAATTAGAATTTAAAAAGGATCTAGAAAATACATTAAAAATAATTACAAAAAAAATAAGCTGAGCTTATGCTTTAGCTGTTATTGATAGAGAAAATCCGAAAGTTTTAATTTGAACAAAAGTTGGTTCTCCCCTTGTTTTAGGTTTTGATAAAACAGAATTTTTTTTAAGTTCTGATCCAAATGCTTTAAGTGAAAATTGTAAAAATTTTATAGCACTTGAGGATTTTGAAATAGTTGTAATAAAAAATGATATCTTTAAGATTTTTAATCTTAAAAGTAATAATTCAACATTTCTACCAGAAAGAGAAATTATTACAAATAATAAAAATTATAAAAGCAGTAATTGACTTTGAGGATTTAAGCATTATACACTTAAAGAAATATATGAAATTCCACAAATCTTAAAAAACTCTTTTGCTTGAAGAATAAATTTTTTAAAAAAAGAAATTACAAGTAAGACACTAGAAAAATTAAAGCAGAAAAAAATAAATAAAATTGAAATCATAGCTAGTTGAACAAGTTATAATGCAGGACTTGTAGCTGCAACTTGGTTTGAAGAATTAGCCTCACTTGAAACTTCAGTTTATGTTTCAACAGAATTTAAATATAAGAAACATTTTATAAATAAAGAAACTCTCTATATTTTTATTTCTCAATCTTGAGAAACAGCAGACTCTCTTGAATGTTTAAAAATAGTAAAAAATAAATGATGATTAAGTTTTTGAGTAGTAAATAGTGTTTGAACTAGTATTGCTAGAATGACTGATATGTGACTCTATACTCATTCTTGAATAGAGATAGGTGTTGCTTCAACAAAAGCATTTATAGGACAACTATGAGTATTATTATTAATGTCTCTAAGTCTTTGAAACTCAAGAAATCTTGATTATTTAAAATTTAAAGAAATTATAGAAAATTTAGAAAACTTAGATTCTAAACTAGAATATATTCTAAAAAATAAAACAAGTATTAAAAAATTATCAGAAAAATATTCTAAATATAAAAATATATTTTTTCTTTGAAGAAATTTATTATTTCCTATTGCACTTGAATGAAGTTTAAAATTAAAAGAAATTACATATCATCATTCTGAAGCTTATTCAGCTTGAGAGCTAAAACATTGACCTTTAAGTCTAATTAATAAAAATTTTCCTACAATTTTATTAAATCCAAAATCAAAATTAAATCAAAAAAATATTTCAACACTAAAAGAAATTCAGGCAAGAAAATGACTAGTTGTCTGAGTTATAACAAAAAATGATAAAAATAAGTGAGAATTTGATGATGTTATTGAGCTTCCAGAAACTATTGAAGAATTAAATCCATTTTTAATTGCAACCAGCTTAGATTTATTTGCTTATTATATGGCTTTAAAACTTTGAAGAGATATTGATAAACCAAGAAATTTAGCTAAAAGTGTAACCGTAGAATAAAAATAATATGAGCAATGAAAAAAGTGCCCCTGTGGTACAAAAAATAAACCTACCAATAGAAAAGCAAGAAGCTACTCCAACTAATCCAGATTTTAGTTGGGGACTTAAAATGCTTGCAATTTTTATATGATTTATAATTATTATTTATATAAGTTTTTTATGAGTTTCAAAAGTTGTTTTGGATAAAATAAGTCTAGAAACTGAAAAGAAGTGGTTTTGAAATTTAGCTGAGTGAGAAAAATTTGATTATTCTAAATATATTGATTATGAAATTAAAGAATTTGAAAAATATAATTTTAACTTAAGTGATTCTAAGGAGGTAAATGCTTATGCTTTTTTATGATGAAATATTGTCATTAATCAGGGGTTTATGGACTTTATAGAAAATCAAGAAGAATTAGTTTTTGTAATGGCTCATGAGATGGCTCATATTAAAAATAGAGATGTAATAAGATCTATTTCAACTAGATTACAAATGCAATTAATTTTAATCTTTTTAGGTTTTGATATTTGAATATGAAGTTCAAATATTTTAAATATTTGAAAAAAATATTTCAGCAGAAATATAGAACTTAATGCAGATAAAAAAGCTCTTGAAATACTAAAAAAATATAGAATAAATCCTCTTTGTGTAGTACCTTTTTTCACAAGAGAGTATCAAAAAACAAATTTAGTTATGGGATTATTGTCAACTCATCCATTAAATAAAACAAGAATTAACTTACTAAAAGATTTAGCAGAAGAAATGTGATTTACTGATAAGAAAGATTGTAAAAAAATAAATTTGAATTATTAATTTTAAAAACTTATTTAGCTTATAATACTTAGAATATTTAATTAAAAAACTGGTTTTATAAATTTATAAAACCAGTTTTTTCTTTTCAAACAAAGTTTGAATTATTTGTAAGATTAAGATATGATAAAATATCAATTGCTTTAGAGTGGTTATCTTGAGTATTTCTTGTCTCGCAAGCTTCTTCTATAACAAATGTATAAAATCCTAAATCAATTGAATCAAAGCAACTTGCCATAACACAATCATTTGTTTCATATCAAACAATATGAATTTCTTCAATTTTTTCTTTTTTTAAAATATTTAAAATATTTATATCTGCCTTAAATATACTCCTTGTAAGCTTCTCAACTTTTATATGATTTTTATTTTTTAAGATTTTTAATAAAAGAGGCATTATATCTTCTTTAATATCTTGTATCTCAGTCCATCAAATTTGCTTATCCCATTGAGTATTTTTTTTATTATAAGTTACAGAGCTAACTATTAGATTATAGTCTATATTATTTATAATTTTTTTTACTTTAGGAATAATATATTTATTTCTATTAATAATAAAAGATTTTTGAATATCTATTATAAAAAGTGCTTTTTTTCTTCATGTATTTGGAATTTTCATAAAAATATTCTATTATTTTTTATATATAAATATATGTATTATATAAATATATTTATATAATACAAAAAAACTTATATAATCTTTTCAAGTAAAATATATGAAATAAAATTTTATTTTACTATGGAATTATAAAAATTTGAAAATATTACTAAGTATGTTACAATATTTGTATCTTTATTTTTTGAAAAATTATAAAACAAAATAATGAAGTATAAAAATATTTTATAAAAAATAATAAAAAACTATGCTTATAAAAACAAAATGCTCTTATTGTGGAGAAGAATATAATTTAAAAGAAGAGCTGCTTTGAAAAAAAGCTAAATGTAATATTTGTAAAGAAAATTTCATTATTGAAAAAAATAACTTAAAAAAAGAAGTTGAACCAGATATAAAAGTTATAAAAAAATCTGATGATTTGGAGATAAAACCTAATAAAATTAGCTTTATTTTATTTTCAAATCCTTTGATTATAATTTTTTCTATACTAGGACTAATTTGATTATTTATATCTTTTTATAGTTTATTATTATTTCTTCTAGTTTTTTTACTTTTTGCTTGGGAAAATATCAAATGGAAAAAGGAGAAATATATCTTAACTGATAGAAAAATTATTTTTTACCATTGAACTCTAATTAGTGATAATTCTACTGAAATAAATCTTGATAGAATAACTGAAATAAAAGCTAGTCTTCCTTTTCTACAAGACTTATTTTTTAAAACAGGTGATTTATATATTAAAACAGCTTGAGCTGGTTTAGCAAAAATTAGATTTTCAAGTATTGATAATACCTTGGATATATATGAAGAGTTTAGACTTAGAATGCAAAAAAATGGTTTTTACTTAAAAAAAGAAAAACTTGTTCAATCTGAGAAACCACATATTATTTGAGTAATTTGAGAAGTATTTTGAAAATTACTTTGAATATTAATTGTAGGATTTTTTATACTTATTCCATTATTATCAAGATGAAATGAGTTTTGAGAAGTTTCATTTTTAGTAACTTTAGTTCCATTTTTAATTTTATCTGGAATAATATTATTTATAACAATTACAATTCTTGATTTAAAAAGAAGAAAATATGAGATTTTTACTGATAGTATTTGGTATTCTGAATGATTTTTAAGTAAACACTATGCATTTATTCCTATGGAAGTGGTTTCTGATGTTGAAAATACTCAAAGTTTTTTCTCAAAAATCTTTGGTTTACATGATATTATCATAAGCTCATCAGGTGCTTCAAATAAAGTTATATTTAAAAATATGACAAATTGAGAAACTATGATTAAAAATCTTAGATATTTAAAAGATCATATTATAATGAGTAAACAAGATACAGAAGAAGAAAAAGTATCTGATTCTATTATATGATTTAAAGATAAGATAGAAAATCCTCTTGATTTTGATAAAGAGTTTGAAGGGCATTTTAAAATGAATATATCTAAAACTTTATTTGAAGTTTTTGCATTATTAATTATTTTTATTCCAATTCTTTTTATTGAGCCAGGAGCATTCTTTTGATTATTAATAATTTTTATAATTACATGAGCTTGAAATTTAATTCAATTATTTTTTACAAATTATAATATTAGAGAGTCAGCTATAGAAAAAAAATTTGATTTTTTTTCAGTTAAATTTAATAGTTTTTCTATAGAAAAAATTACATGAATTCAATTTAAACAATCTTTTATTGATAAATGGTTTTGAACAATGACAGTTATATTTTGGTCAATAGGTTCAGACTCTCCAATAGTTTTTGAAAATATCAAAAAAACAAAATGATTAGAAGAGCAAATTCTTGCTAAAGTATGAATAAGAAAAGAAGAAAAACAATCTAATATTAAAATTAATTTTAATATTACAAATTTCTTTAAAGCAAATATATTAAAAAGTTTTTTTATGATTATATTATTTCCAATAACTATTATCATATTTATTTACAGCAAAATATTTTTTGAACCAAAAAGGTATTTATGAGAAATTTATAAAAATTATATAAAGACTCAAAAATGAATTTTCTTTATTACAAAAAAATATGTTTTATATAGACATATAAAAGAAATAGTATCTACAAAATATCCAATTACAGATACTGGAAGCTTATATCTAAATGTTGCTTGATGAAGTCAAGTTGATACAAATAATAAATGATGAAATTTATGATTTAGTAGTACAATAAAAAATTTAAGTTGAATAATCAGTAATACTATAAATATCCTGTATGTTAGTGAGGTTTTTGAGAGTCACAATAAATTAGATTCAATTTTAAATTGAAAAGAAATAAATCAAACAAAATTAACAGAAGCAAAGCAAGATATAAAAAATACTGTTATATTAATGATTATATCAATAATATTTATCATATTTATACCTATTGCTATTTGGTTAATAAAAGTTAAATATTGGTACTTTGAAGAGAATAGAGTATTATTTGGTAGTTGAATTATTTACAAAAAAAGACAATCAATTTTATATCAAAGATTTAATTTTGTAGATTTAAAAAAAGGGCTTTTAAATAAAATCTTTCAAAATGGTTCTATAAATGTTTATACTATTTGAAGTAGCTCTATTGATATGAAAATACCTGATATTGAAAACTATACAGAAGTTTATCAATTATTAAAAAAATAACATTTTAAAAAACCTAACAATCTATGTTAGGTTTTTTTGTTTACATTATTTCGCTTCCCGCAATTAATTTAGATTCTCTAGATTTAGAGTTGTTTCATTCTAAGTCTTCATTTAAATAAATTAATTTAGAATTTCAAGCTTTACCAATATTTCAAAGAGTTTCAATTCTTGAAGAGTCAAGTAAAAAATCTAGTATAGATTTTGCATTAAGTGATTCATCTGCTCATTTAATCATATCAATTGATTCTTTAAATCATTCAGCAATTTTTAATCTTTGTCCAGCCATACCTCTTCATAATAATATTTTTGATTCCATTTCAGCTTCTGCATCCTTAATTAAAATTATTTTTTTAGCTTCTCATTCATTTATTGCAGCCTCTTTTAATTTTTCAGCCTCAATTACTTTATTCATAGCATCCATAACTTTAGCTTCAAGTTTTACATCTCTAACTTGAATTGAATCAACTATAAACCCAAATTCTTTTAATTTTTCTCTTAATCTTTCTTCAATAGCTTGTCCGATTTCTTCTCTTTTTGCAAATATATTTTTATGAGTAAAACTTACCATCATTGCTCTTAATTGTTCATCAATTGCTGCTCTCATCATTGTTCTAGGATCATCAATTGAATAAACTGATTTGTATATATTTCCTTTTCTAGAATCATCTTCATCATCTTTTACAAAATATATTACATTTAATCCAACATAAGCAGTAACATTATCAAGAGTTACTCATTCAACTTCTACAGAAAAATTTTTTCTGTATAGTTCTTGTTTAACAGTAGTAGTAACAAATGGTACAACAAAATTAAGTCATTGCCTTAATACACCAGTATATTTACCAAAAACTTCTTTTGTTCTAATTGTATTAGGGCTTACTATTTTTACTCAAGCAATTAGTAAAATAATAAAATACATAATTGCTATAAAAGGCCCAAATCAAGGAATAAAAAATAAACCTATTCAAAATACTATCTCAATAACTAATACTATAATTCACATAAAAAAATATTTATAAAATATAAAGTAACTAAAAATAGTTTAATAAAAAATACTTTTTATACAAAATTTATTTTAACTTTATTTTTAAGATATTATTTATATAATATAAAAAATAATAATAAATAAAATAAAAATGAAATTTAAAGAATTTAATTTATGTTTACCTTTACAAAAAGCTCTTACTAGAGAATGATTTGAGATAGCCACTGAAATTCAGAAAGCAGTTATACCTATAGCCGAAGACAATAAAGATATTTTAGGAACTGCTCAAACTTGAAGTGGTAAAACTTTAGCTTTTGTTTTACCAGTTTTGGATAAAATCTATAAAATAAAAAAGGAACTTTGATTAGAAGATTGAGTTAATTTCAGAAAAATAAAAACCTTAGTTTTAGCTCCTACAAGAGAACTTGCTGAACAAATATGAGAAACTTTTAAACCATATTGTACAAATGTGAATGTTAAACATTTTACAATTTATTGATGAGTAAATGATTTTCATCAAAAAAAAGCAATTGAAAAATGAATTGATATTTTAATTGCTACTCCAGGAAGACTTATGGATTTAGTGTCTCAAAATATTATAAATCTCTCATTTGTAGAAAATTTAATACTAGATGAGGCTGATAGAATGCTTGATATGTGAAATGCAGGAGATATTTCAAAAATAATTAAAAGACTTAGGTGACCAAGACAAACTATGCTTTTTTCTGCAACTATGCCAAAAAAAATAAAAGATTTAGCAGATAATATTTTACAAGAACCTGAAATTATAGAAATAGATAAACCCTCATCAAACACTTTAAAAATAGCTCAAAAAGTATATTTTTTAAAATCATCTAAAAAAAGACAAGCTTTACAACAAATAATTAAAAGAAAAGATTTAAAATCTATTTTAGTTTTTGTAAGAAGTAGACTTGATGCAGAGAGAATTTTATCATACGTAAAAACTGCTTGAATTCCTTGAAATTCAATACATAAAGACAAAACTCAAAATCAAAGAAAAAAATCTCTAGAATTATTAAAATCTTGAGAAATAAAAGTTTTAGTAGCAACAGATATAGCTTCAAGATGACTTGATGTAGATAGTTTATCTTGTGTTATAAATTATGATATTCCAAATAATCCTGATGATTATATTCATAGAATTGGTAGGACAGGTAGAGCTTGAAAAGAATGACTTTCTATTTCTCTAGTTAGTGATACTGATAAAGAAAAACTAGAAGAAATAGAAAAACTAATATGAAAAAAATTAAAAATAATTGATGATGAATCTTATAAATTAGAAATAGTTCCAAAAGAAATAGATCAAAAAAAATATAAAAAAAAGAAGATTTGAAGAACAAATTTTACTTCTAATAATGATAGTAGATTTAATAAATCTAAAAAAATGCACCTCAAAGGAAGTGCTCTTGGTGTGAAAAAACAAAAAAATAGAAAATTTGGTTAGTATATTTTTAATACTCATC
>CAZPIB010000005.1:0-27318 GCA_964586815.1 uncultured Candidatus Peribacteria bacterium
ATTATCATATTAATAAAATATATCTCAAACAACTTCTTCTATATAATTTCAATTTTTATCTTGTAATGCTATTCATTTTTCATTGTATGATATCCATGTATTATTAATTCTAAATGTCTTGTTAGTTGTATTAATATAATCTATATCTTTAATTTTATTTCAATATTTGTCTTCTATATATTTATAATTTCAATTTATTATTAATCATATTCAAACTATTTCAAGAAATTTATTATCATATAAATAAAAACTATCTCAACTAACTTTTATATAATCTCAATCAATTGTTTTTACACAATCTCAAACAACTTCTCTTATATAATTTCAATTATCATCTTGTAATGCTATTCATTCTTCATTATATGATACCCATGCATCATTAATTTTAAATGTCTTGTCATTTGTATAAATATCAGTAATAGAAGTTATTTTAACTCATAAGTTATTTCATATAAATATAATTTTTTTATTATTCTCAATAAAAAATAATTTTACTCAATTTATTATTAATATTGAATATGTATTAGAATTCTGAATTAAAGCATCTTCTTTATCATTTTGAATATTATCTAATTCTTCATATATTTCTATTTTTAAAATATCTCTAATTTCTAAATTTTCATTTGATGGTTCATCAAGTAATTTATTTTCCATAATAATTATTTTTATTAAATTAATTTAATCTAATACTATTATTATAATATATGTAATTAAATAGATTTATCAAATAACAGATTTAAAGAATTGATAGAAAGTAAAATACATATTGTTATGTTCCTTAAAAAACTAATGTGGTTTTGGAGTAATAAACTAAATAAAAATTTAAGTATTAGTTTACTAAAAAGAAAAAGAGGTTTAAAATAAAGTTACTACTACTTTAAATCCTCTTAGTAAAATATTATTTATTTTCTACTTCTTTTTATATTATTAACTAAAACCCACTTTGTAAGTCTAGCATTTTTTTATAAATTCATTTTTTTTCTATTAATTTTTTATGATTTCCTGACTCAACAATTTTTCAATTTTCTAAAATAAATATTTCTCAAGCATTTTTTACAGTTTGTAATCTATGAGCAATAATAATAACTGTTTTTCCTTCAAATAAATTATTAAGTGATTTTGTAATTTGTTCTTCTGAAAAACTATCCAAAGCTGAAGTTGGTTCATCAAGAATAATTATTTGTGGATTTTTTATAAAAATTTTAGCAATTGCTAATCTTTGCTTTTGTCCTCAACTTAATCTAATTCATTTTTCTCAAATTTCAGTATTTATTCAATCTTCTAAATCGTAAATAAATTCACATTTTGCTTTTTTGATAATATCATCAAGATACTTATTATTTATTTTTTTATTAGAAGCATACATCAAATTTTCTAAAATACTTCCATCAAAAACACTTGGTTCTTGTTTTAAATATCAAATATTATTATAATAACTTTTTAGACTGACTTTAGATAAATCCTGTCAATCTACAGTTATTTTTCAAGAATTTGGTTTTATATATCAACTAATTAATTTAACAAGAGTAGATTTTCAACTACCACTATTCCCTATCAAAGCTGTAATTTTTCATCATTTTATTTTTAAATCAAAATCTTTAATTATTTTATTTTTTTCTGTATATCAAAAAGTAATATTTTTTAAAATTATATTTCAATTTTTATATTCAAAATCATTTCATTTTTCATATCATTCTATATTAGAAGTTTCATCAAAAAAATCCCAAAGTTTTTCTATTTTTGTAAAATCATTAGTTAATTCTCAATAAAAAATCATTGAATTAATTATGATAGTATTCATCAAAGTTAAAACTCAAAACATAACTACAAATAAAGCCATTGTAAATTCTCAATTTATTACTCAAAATCATAAATATAGAAACATGACTATCCTTACTATATTTATAAAAATTGATGGTATATAAAAGAAAAAATAATTTGCATAAGACATATTTAATGATTGTTTTAATAATCATTTATTATATATATTTACATATTTTAATTCTCTATTTATTTTTCAAGTTTGTAAAATTTCAAATTTAGACATAATTATTTTTACAATATGTCATGTGTATTCATTCCATTTATCTTGTCTTTTTCTTCTAAAGAAAAGTGTTTTTTTATTAAAAATTTCTCAAATAAAATGTATAATAATATACAAAATTATAAAAATCACTCCTAAATAAATATTCACAATAGATATTACTATAATTGTAAAAATAAGCGCAAATAATATTTTTAAAAAATGCTCTAAAACTTTATTTAAAAGTAAAGACCAAGTATCCATTCAGGTTCAAATAATTGAAATTAGTTTTCAAGTTCAAAGTTTTTCAACTTCTATATTAGATAATTTTACAAATCTTTTAAGATAAAAATCATGAATTGTTTTTCTAAAAAAATAAGTATTACTAATATATCACCAATTTTTAATTAAATACATTATAGTATAATGAAGAATAAAAAAACTAGAATATATTATTAAAATAAATAAAAAACTTCCTTTATCTTTTTCTTCAATAGCTCAAACTAATGCTTGAATAAAATAAATATGCATAATTGGTACAATTGCCCAAAAACTATAAAATATCAATGACTTTATAGTAACTTTTGGATTTTTCCAATATGGTCCTGTAAATCTTTTTATTATTTCTAATCATGTTCTTTCTTTTTTCATTTAATTATTTTAATTATGAAAATATTTTATAGTATTAATTATAATTAGTTTTTTATTTTTTATGATTATAAAGATAAAAAACAAATTACTTAAATTTGTAATTTTATTATATATATAATAGTTTGAAATCTTCAATTTTAAATCAAATTTTATTTAATTTCTGCAAAGATTTTTCCTTTATTTCTTCATTTAAAATATAAAGTTCAGCATTTATTATTGGTTTTGTAGTTTTTACTAAAAAAGTATTTCAGTTTCTTTTTATTGATACTAAATATTTATTAATGTCAATTTTTTTATGTTTTAAAAAAACCTCTATAATTATATTATATATAATAGATTTTTTTATTGTATCACTTAATCATTTTTTATCTAGAGATTCAGATATTAACATATTAACTTCTTTTAAGTTAGATAAAAATTATTTTTATATACTCTTATAATTATTATATAAATAATACAATATTTACAATAGAATATACACTCTATTATAAATAGAAAAATAGTTTTAAAAAAATGAAAACTATTTATATATAAATAAGAAATTATTTTAATTAGACAAACTTTATAATGAGATTATTTTTTTGCATTTTATATTATTAATAATATAATAAAATTATATTTAATTTTTAATTTAAAAAATTATGAAATATACAATAGTGTTTTTATTGATTATTTGAATAGGTTGGTATCTATATAATCTATGAGAAAGAAGTAGTGAAATAAAAAATGCTAAAGAAAAAATGTGAATTAATCAAGAGTATAATGAAAAAGTAACAGAGACAAAAAAAGAGGTAGAAGTTAGTGAAGTAGAGATAACTGAAGAATCAAAAGCAAGTTATTCAGTAAAAAACTTAGATAATAAAAATTACATAGCAATAGATGATTTAACTTCAAAAGTTAATAATATTTCTAATAAAATACAAATTACCTGAACTATTGTAAATGATTTAGTAGATAAAATTACTGTTGATTTTTCAAATCATGATTCTGATTTTGCAAATTTTTCATACCAATTAAAGACTTTTAAAAAAGCAGACAGCACTTTTAAATATAATGCAAATTCTATGTCTTTCCAAAATTTGGATTACTGAAAAAATAAATATATCATTAGGGCTTATATTTGAGAAAGTTTTTCAGAGATTGAAATTATAATTAATATTCCATATAATTTGTGAGAAATTTCAAAACAGAAAAAATTAGATGAAAAAGTAAGTTATGAAAAAAAATTAATCTGAAAATGAAATAATGCTTTATTTATAGTACTACCAGAAAGTGAATTGTTTTGAGTATCTATTATTTTGGAAGATTGAACAATTACTTATTCAAATATTCCTAATTTAGAAATTAGAAAAAGTGATTTTGATAAAACCAAGATTACAAGTGATAATATCTGGAATTCAGAGTGAACATGATATTTAAATAAAAATATTGATTGATTTGTTTATTGGAATACTTTTAGAGAAATTGATTTTTCAAATAAAGATTATTGAGTTTCCTTTTATGTTTTAAGTGAGGTTTGAAAAAAAATTATTTATGAAAAATTCTATTTTGATTTTAAAAACAATCTAAAATGAGTTTTAAAAATTGATGAATTTGATATCAATTCAGATAAAGATCTTTTAAAACAAATGAAAGAATTAAATAATAAACTAAAAGAAAAAAATATATACTTTGAAGAAGTACAAAAAGTAAATAAATTATTTAAAGAAATTATTAGATAAAAATAAAATGGCTAATTTTAGCCATTTTATTTTTACTAGACCTAAAATCAATTTTAAATTCACTATCTAAATATATTCAGAATTTATAAAAAAATTATTTTAATTTAAAGTACGCTACTTAATTTAAATTTGCCAAATAATTAAAAAACTTTTTTTTCTCAAAAGGGATTTTTGTAATATCCCAATAATAATCTTTTATTTTTGTTTCTCTATTAAATTTTGTTCTAAAGAATTGATTATTTGTAAAAATATAATTTGAAAAAAAATCATATTTTTTCTTTAATATTTCTGAATCTTTAGTTCTTTCTAAAAAGTCTTTATTATGTAATACATAATAAGTATAAGCTTCTGCAAAATCTTCATATTTATTTGTCATAGAATATCAAGAAACAAAATCACCTACATCTTGACCTATTTTTTTTACTTTTGTAGATTCCCAAGATATTTGATAGAATTTTGAGCTTATATCTGAAAAAGCTCTTTTTTCTAAAAAGTATATATCTACATAATGAGCAAACTCATGAATAAATACAGATAAAAATTCAGTATAATTTGATTGATTTATTCAAAATAATCTTACAGATTGATTTTTCATTAATCCTCTTCTATTAGGCTTATCTCTTACTAAATAAATTTTTAGTCTATCTATTTTATTTTTAAAAATATTTGTTTCTAGAATTTTTTCTATTTTTTTTTGAAAATCTAACATTTCTAGCTGAAAAATTTTAGGTTTATATATAAAAGTGTAAATACTTTCCTCCCTTTGCTTATAAAAATTATTCAACTTTTCTTTTTGAATATCTGTTAAAGTATTTACTTTTCTATTCTCTTTTATTTCACTGCTTACTTTAATTCAAATTTCTTTTTCAGTAAATCTCTCTTCTGCTACATATTTTTCTATATCTCAAAAAAAACTGTAATTTATAAAAAAAATTACAACTGTAAGAATAAAGGAAAATAATACTATTTTAATAAAAGTTATTATCATAATCCATACATAAAGTTAATAACAAGTGTAATTAAAAAACTAGCCAAGACTATTCATAAAAATCAAAAAATAGCCCATTTTATCATATCTTTTGCTTTTTTTACTTTTTCCTCTTCTCATATACTTATAACCATCATAAATGACCCCCATACAATTGCTCATATTGCTACTAATCATAGAAATCAAGCTATATTTATTACCCAATCTTGTAATACTTTTTTAAATCAATCCTCAATTTTAAGATTACCCTCTGGAGTGACTAAATATGAATTTTGTAAACATGCATCTATTCCTCACGTCATAGTACAATTTCCTACAGAATATGATGTATTTAACATAAAAAATACTAACAAAGTAGTAATTAATATTACAGTAATTTTTTTTAACATTCTTTTATTTTTAAAAATTTAAACTTGAAACTAGACTAACAGCTACCCAAGATAGAGTTACTACAACAATTCATACAATTGCATAAATAAAATGCATAATTGCTTTCTTAAATTCCTCAGGGTTTCATTTTGCCATAACAAGCCTTATTCCTATAAAAAGAAATGCTGCTATTCCTATTAATGCAAGTAGTCCAAAAATACTATCTCTTACATACTCTAATAAAAATAAAATATAATTTCAATCTTTTACTTCACCAACATCAACTATAGTTGATGTTGGTAGCATATCAATTTTAATTTCTCAAAAAGCATTATTTAAAAAAAAGGTATATATTAATATAGAGTAAACTATTTTTATAATTATTTTCATATTGTTATATTATTAATTATTTCTATAATTCAAATGGCAGAAATAGAAATTAAAACTCATACTAAAGACCATATTATCCAATTTTTTGCTTTTTTTACTTTTTCTTCTTCTCATCCTGAAATTAAATACATTATTCAACTTATCATAAGTGAAATTACAGCAATTACAGCAACATATCCTATTAATAATGATATAAGATTTCAACCTATTTCTGCTGCTATATCACCTGAACCAATTCCAGCTCAAGGAAGGTTTTTTTCTACACTATCAATTATTCCAGGTGTTTTTGCAAAAACATTATTTACTTGGATTACAATAAGTAAATAAGTAATATATAAATATATTTTCATTTTTAATATAGTAAAAAAATAATAGTTTTCATAATTATTCAGGATCAAAGAGCAATTAGGAGAGAAATTAGTCAAGCTGAAAATATAGATTTTCATTTATTAAGTAGCTCATCTTGTCCAGCAGCAAAAATCATATATCCTCAACCAATAGTCATAATAAATAAAGCTAATACTCAAAATGCAATCATCAATGCATTTACAATAACATTCAATAAACTATCAACTGTTTCTTTTGCTGTTGCTTCTTTAGCTAATTCACTATTTTTAGGTCAGATTCATAGCCCTGCAGTATTTATCATAAATTTTGGTGACAGTAAGCTATCTGGATCATTTCTAAGTTCTTCCATAGCAGCATCTCTTTTGTCTGCAGCCTTATTTGCAACTGTTTCTTGAGCAAATTTTGTAATTGGTCAATATTTTCAATCACTTAAATTATTTGATACTTCATCTATTGGAATATCAAACATAACTGAAATATCTCTAATATCTTGAGGACTTAATTTTTCTATTAATGCAGATTGCTCAAAAGGATCTATTGAATCTCAATATTCTAATCAGTAAGTATTTCATCAAAAACTTATTGCTAGAATAATTAGAAATAGTATAATTTTTTTTATCATAAATTTTGAATTATATTTTATATTTACTTCTATAATAATAAAAAATTTCTTTTTTTCAAAAAATAATTATTATAAGTTTATAATTTAATATAAAAGTATGAAAGTAGCAATTTTACATGAAATGCTTGTAAAGCTTGGATGAGCTGAAAAAGTGGTAGAATCTTTTTTAGAGGCTTTTCCTGGAGCTGATTTATTTACACTTATTTATGATGAAAAAAAAGTTTGAGAAATTTTTCCTAAAAATAAAATAAATAAACAAGTTTTTGAATTAAAGACTCAAAAAATATATAGTATATTTAAAAAACAAAGATTATGTCTACCTTATATGGCTCTTTCAGTAGAACAATTAGACTTTTCAGATTATGATATAGTTTTATGATCTAGTTCTTGATTTGCACATTGAGCAATCACTAAACCAGAAACAAAATTTATAGTTTATTATCATTCTCCAAGTAGGTACTTATGGGACTATACTCATGAATACTCTAAAAGCTTATGATTAAATAAGTTTCTAAACTACTTCTTACAAAAACTTTTAAATAAAACTAGAATATGGGACTTTATAGCAGCACAAAGAGTTGATTTACCAATAATGGCCTCAAATCATGTTTCTAAAAGACTAAAAAAATATTATAAAAGAAGTGATTATAAAGTAATTTATCCATCAATTGAAGTTGAAAAATTTATAAATTATAAGGATATAGAAAAAAAAGATTATTATATTACAATTGCAGCTCTTACACAATGGAAAAGACTTGATGTTTTAATAGATGCATTTAATAAAATGCCAGAAAAAAAATTAAAAATAATTTGAGTTTGAGATTATGATATAAAGTATAAAAAGTTAGCTAAATCAGAAAATATAGAATTTGTTTGATTTAAAAAATGAAATGAATTAATTGAATTATTAAAAGCTGCAAAATGATTTTTATTTGTAAGTTTAGATGATTTTTGAATAGCTCCAGTTGAAGCTATAGCTTCAAATACTCCAGTTTTTGGTTTAGGGAAATGAGGTCTTCTTGAGACAAATTTAAGATGAATAACCTGAGATTTTTTTGAGGATATAAATTGAAAAGATTTTATAGAGAAATTTAGAATCTTTGAAAAAAATATTGAAGCTTGAGTTTATAAAAAAGAAAATTTAATAGAGCATTCTCTGCAATTTTCAAAAAAGAAATTTATAAAAAAAATACAAGGTGAATTGTTTTGTAAAAACAAGAGAGAGTGCCCTGGGGTAAAAAAATAGTCCAGTTGTCATTATTGAAATAATAATTATTTTAAATTATGGATTAATTATATTACCAATCTTTTTTTTCATCTGATTCATTAATTAAGTTTTTATCAAAAAATGGATTATTAATAAACTCATCCAAAATATCAAAAGGATTAACAGTCTTTATATAAACCTTTCAAAAATATCAAATATTTTTTCTTTGCTCTTGCTTTAATCTCTCTTTATGTAATTCAATTTTTTGTCTTAGTTCTTGTGATAGTTTTCAAGAATCTCAATGTAATTCTTGATTATTATTTTCTCAATCTTCTCAAGTATTTAGAGTAGTAATTTCTGAGTTTCTTTTTTTTTCTTTAAAAAATGGCTTTTCTTTAGTATATCAGATTTGCTTTTGATTTTTTTCTTTATAGTTTTTTTTTGAATCTTTTAACTCTTCTAGTTTCTTCTTTACAAAATTAAAGTTAAATTCTGCATTTTTAGTATATTTTTCTTTTAGTGAAAGACTATAAAAATCTAAAGATTTTTGCCAAAATTCTAAAGGACTTAGGTTATTTTCTTGGTTTTTCTGTCATAGTCTATAATTAATATTTCATAAATTATATAATCATATATAATCTTTATTTTTTTCAAAGTATTTTAAAGCCTCAGAAAAATCTTTATTTTTATAAAGTTTTTCTCACTTAAGATTATTTAAGTAGTTATTTATTGAAAAAATATTTATTATTATAAATAATATTATTCAGATAATAATTACTATGCTTTTCACCTCAAGGGTCTTGATGTTCCCTGAGGGTGCATTTATTTTATTGCTCATTTTTTTATAAATTTATTTTCAAATATATAAAGTCCTAAAAATATTATAAACAATATTAAACTAAATATAGTTAATATTCTAGAAAAATTATTTAAATCTCATCTGCTTTCTTTTTTAATTGCTTTTTTTTCTAACTTTTCTAATTTAGTATTTACCTTTAATAAATCTTCCATAGTATTTAGTTTAAGTAAATCAGAATTTAGTTTTGATGCTATGATCTCTAAATTATCTAAATTTAATTTAGATATAACATTTTGTCACTTATATTTATGGAAAAAATGCTGTCAAGATTGATTTACTCATTTTATTATTTTTCAACCTATTTCTGTTCAAACTCATATTACAAAATATGTAATATCTTTTGAGATATTTGGATCAATATTTATTTTATCTCAAGATTCTCATCAATCAGAAATAAAAATTATAACACTAGCTCTATTTTGATCTCAAATAAATCTACTGACTCCTAAATCTAGAGCTTTTACAAAGTTAGATCCTTGGGTTATTAAATTTCTATAATCAACTCAGGAAAGCATTGTAAGAAATAAATCTAGATTAGTAGTTAGTGGAATTACAGAAATAGCATCTCAAGCAAAGATTACAAGTCAAAATCTATTAGTTGGATTTTTTATTACATAATTTCAAATAGCTTTTTTAGCTATATTAAGTCTTGTATATTTATAATTCAAATTTCTAATATCAGCTACATTCATTGATTTACTGACATCCAAAATAAATATTATATCAATTCATTTACTTTCAATTTTATTTTTATCTCCATAATAATGTAGTCATAAAATTCAAAGAATTAATATAAATAAACTTAAAATTAAAAAAATATATTTTATATAAAAATTACTACCACTAGATAAAAGTTTATATTTTTTATTAAAATTAATTTGAGAATTATACTTTTTATATGCAAAAAAACTTATAATTATTATTAAAATAATAAAAATAGAAAGACTTATAAAAGATATATTTGTAAATTGCATAATTAAATAAAATTAATTTTCATAAAAATATTTACTTATAAGTTTAGCTAAAAAAAGATATTATTCAAATAATGAAAACTTTTTTGTAGTTTTTTAAAAAATATCACAATATGTATTTTACTTGCTATCAAAAAAGAGTCACTTTTTTTTGCTTTTTTTTATATTGTTACTATAATTCAAATAATATTTCAATAATGTAGTAGAAATATTTATGAAAATACTTTTTTCTATAATAATAAATTCTCTTATTCTGTTTGTTTTAGCTTACTTTTTACAAGTAAATGAAAGTTGAAATTGAATAACTATTGCTGGGTGAGTATATGAGTATAATTCTCTTATGGCAATAAAAACATATTTATTATGATGAATAATTCTTTGAACTATTAATTTAATAATAAATCCTATATTAAAAATAATTAAAGTTATATTATTTTTTATATCTGGAATTATAACTTTAATAGTAAATGCTATTACTTTATTCTCTCTTAATTTTATATTAAAAGATTGATTGATAATAGATGGAGTTTGATATCATATTGAATGAGTTGTAGAATTTATAATTGCTGTTATTATATTTACAATATTAAATATGATTTTTAGTTTATTTTTTAAAAAATAAAAAATGTTAGTAAACATAATTTTAATTATATCTATATTACTTACAATAGTAATTTTATTACAAAATACAAATGTGTCTTTAAATCTTTCTTCTATGAGTTCAGATGCTTGAGAAATCACAAAAAGATGACCTGAAAAAATTTTACAAAATACTACTATTATACTAGCAGTAGCATTTATTGTTGTTGCAGTTTTACTATTTATAAAAGGATAATAAAAATGTACTAAATATTTTTCTAATATCAAAAATGGATAAACAAATTTTGAAAAAAAAATTAAAAAAATACTTGTTTTTTATAAGTATTGTTTTTTTAAGTATCACAAGTATACATTTAGTATATAGTTTTATATACTTTGACTCTAAGCAAATTCCTCAAAAATGAGGAACTATTTCAGAAAGTTTTGTGTGAAAATTTCCACATTTAAATCCTCTTAAATTTAGTACTGGTTATAATTCCTATATAAACAATATTTTATATAGGAGTCTTTTGACTTATGATATAAATAATAATAAAATTATTTGAGATCTAGCAACTTGTAATATTGAAAATACTAGAAATATTAAATGTGAACTAGCTAAAAATACAAAATGGTCCTCAGGAGAAAGTATTACTGCTGAAGATATTGTTTTTACATATAGAACAATTAAAAAACATAATACAAATCCAGTTATGAAAAGTATATTAGATAATATTACAATAACTTATTCTGACTCTAGTATTTTATTTACTTCAAATATTAATGATGTAAATATTTTAAATATTTTATTTCAACCAATACTTCCTAAAAAAGTTATTAAGCAAATTGATGAAAAAGATTTAACTAAAGCTATCTCTCCTATTAATTGAATTTATTCTTGAAAATACAAAATTTCAAAAGTTGATCAAAATGAAATAGTATGATTTAAAAGGATATTTTTAGAAAAAAATATTTTCTATACAAAAAATCCTATTTATATAGAAAATATTACTTTAAAAATTTACAAAAACTACCCAAGTTTATTACAACAAAGAGATAGTATAAATATTTTTCATGATGTAAAAAATCTAATTTGAAACTCAATTCCAAGACTAAAATCTCATAAGTATATCCTTCCTCAATATGTTTGAGTTTTTATAAATAGAGATAAAATTGAGTATCCGAATATAAGAAATTATATTTTATCACAAATTGATCCTCAGAAAATAGTAGAAGCTATTTGAGTAAATAATAATAGAGTTATAAATTCTCCTTTTTTAAATGATTTAAATTTAAATATAAAGCAAAGTAATATAACACTAAAAACTATGCTAAATAGCTTATGATATCATAAAAAAGATTTTTATTTATATAAAATATCAAATCAAATAGAGTCAAAAAAAATATCTTGAGAAGCAAAAATACAAAATATTAATATAAAAGAAAATTCAAATACATGAATTACTTTGAAGAATAACATACAAAAAATAAATATAAGTGAAATAAAAAATTCTATTACTATAGATAATTATAATACAAAATCAAAAATAATAAAAAGCCCTTCTTGGGTCGATAGATATAATTTTATAACAAATCCAAATATAACCTTTAAGTGAATTAGTGGTAAAAATGTCACAGATATATATATAAATGATTATAAATTGCAAAATTTTAAACCTAAAACTGGAAAATTTTCTTATAGACTATCTCCTGATCTTTGAAATATAAAACTTTGAGAAAATAATTATAAAATATATTTTGTTATTAATTGAGAAAAAATATTCAAAGAAAAAATTACTCTTTTTCATGATAAATCAAGAAAGAATTTAGAAAAAAAAGAAATTGATCTAATTGCTAATTTAATAAATGAAAAAATAAAGCTTACTAAAAAAGAAATAGCTTATAATAAAGAAAAGAAGAAAAAGACAAAAGAAGAAATTCTCTCATATGATTATAATAAAAAAAGAAAACTAAATGCTGAAAAAATTGAAAAACAAAATTTAATAAAAAACTTAGATGAAGGTTTCTTTTATAATAAAAATTTTGAAGCATTTACTCTTAATTTATCTTTTATAGAATGAAGTAGAGAAATTTATTTAGCAGCAAAAGAAGTAAAAAAACTCCTTGAAGAATCTGGTATTAAAATCAATCTAACCTCAATAAAAAATAAAGATTTACAAAAACAATTAAAAGAAAATAAAGAAGAATATCACATACTTTTAGCTTGAGTTAATTTATGATATTTTACTTTTAATTTATCCAAAATATTTTATTCAGGACAAATAGAAAAATGAAAAAACTTCTCTAAAATTAGAGGTAGTAAATTTGATAGTATTTTAGAAGATTTAAAATCTGTAAATATTAATGATAAGCAAAAAATTAGAGAATTGGAAAAAGCTGTTATTGCAACATTAGAAAAAGAAAATATATTTAAACCTCTCTATTCTCCTTATCATTCAAATTTAGTGTCAAAAAATATTGAATGATATAAGCTTCCATACATTATTCCTAGTCACATTTATAGATTTCAACCACTTATAAAATCATATATTTTGAAAGAGAAAATAATTAATAATGAGTGAAAAAATATTTCATGATTTATTAAATATTTAATAAATAATTTATTTTAAATGAAAATAGATACTAGAAATGATATTATTATTCCGGCTTGGAATTTAATAAAAGATGACAACAAAATAAAAAAAATGTATTTTTTACCTTGAGTGTTATCTATTATTTTTTTATCTGCTCTTTTAGCATATCAAGCTATTTATACTTACACAATTATTTCAGGAAAACAAGATGAAGTACTACAAAAAATTATAGATTTTATTCACTGAGCATATATTGTAGAGTTTATTATTTGAGTAATTATTTTTATAATATTATACATATTTATTATTCCTGTATTTGAAGGATCTTTAATAAGATATATAGATAAAAAAAACACTACCTGAGAGGCTGAAATATCTGACAGCTTAAGTATTTGATTATATAAATTTCTTCCTCTATTTAAGTATAGTAATATGTTTTCTGAATTTAAGTTTTTAAGTATATTAAATTGATATTTATTTATAATAAGATTTTTTGATTTTAATTATATAAAAAGTATAAGTTATATTTTTTTAGTATTATTTTTATTTTCAATAATAATAAATTTATTATTTATTTATTCAAAATACATAATAGTTATTGAAAATGAAAAAGTATTTTCTTCAATTTGAAAATCTATAAAACTTACTATTTTTACTTTGGGAAGTACTTTTAAATTATATTTTTTAATGTTTGTACTAAATATAAGAGTACTTTTTAACTTTGTTATATTTCTAATATTCCCTATTTTAATAGTTCTTATTATATGATTTATAACAACACAAATACTTAAAACTTTAGCCTTAATAATAATATTAATTATATTTTTATGATTTATTATTTTTCTATGATATCTTACTTGAGTACTTGAAGCATTAAAAACTTCAATTTGGTATTTTGCCTACAAAAAAGCAAAAGAAAAATTAGATAAAATTGAAAAAGAATAAGTCATATTTTTTAATTTACTTTTTAACATAAAATAAAATATAGCCTTGAAAAAAATAAATAATTTAGTAAATTTAAATATATAAAATATAATTTGTAAATAATTAGGAAATATGAAATTTAAAATAAAGGTAAATGAATTAAAGAAAGGTTTAGATATAGTAAATCATGCTGTAAATTCTATTACAACAACACCAATTTTGGAAAATATTTTAATAAAAGTAAACTATGATCATGTTATTCTTACTTCAAATAATTTAGAAACTGCTATTGAGTATAAACTAAAAAACCAAATAGAAGTAATTTCTGAATGAGCTTATTGTATTCCTTCAAAACTTTTTACAAATTATATTAATTTAGTACTTGATGATGAAGTAGAAATTGAGTTAAATAGAGATAGTGTTGAAGTTATTTCTGAAAGTGGTAAAATTAGTATTAAAGGTATAGAATCTGGAGATTTTCCATTAATACCTAATATAAAAGAAGAAGTTTCTTTAAATATTGATTCAAAAATATTAATAAAAGCTGTATGAAAAACTATTTTTTCTAGTGCTGAGTGAAATATAAGACCAACTCTAGCTTGAATTTTAGTAAATTTAAAATGAAATCAGGCAACTTTTGCTTCAACTGATAGCTTTAGATTAAGTGAATTCAAAACAAATTTATGAGCTGATAATATGATAAATTTTTCTCAAATTATACCTAGTAAAACAGCAAGTGAATTAAGAAGTATTATGTCAGGAGAAAATAAAGTAAAAATAGTTTCATGAGATTCTCAAATAGCTTTTTTCTTTGGAAATACTAAATATTTTTCTAGATTATTAAATGGTAAGTTTCCAGACTATTTAAATTTTTTTCCTACAAATTATTCTACAAAATCAGAAATAAATAGAGCTGATTTAATACAGGCTCTTAAAAAAATTAATTTAGTTAGTAAAGAAAATAATTATTCTATAAAAATGAGTTTTTCAGCTGAAAATTGAATAGTTTTAGAAACAAATGAAACTCAAATATGAGAATCTGAAATAAAACTTATTTGAGCTATACAGTGAGAAGATAATATTATTTGAATAAATTCAGTATATTTTCTTGAAGTATTATGAGTAATTGATTCAACTCATATTTCTATAAGTTTTGAATCTGCTCTTGCTCCAATTCTTATAACTCCCCTAGTAGATCCAGAAAAAAAAGAAAAAGACTCTTTCAAGCATATTATAATGCCACTGAAAATATAAAAAGAATATAAAGCAATAAAAGTTTATTTTTTATTGCTTTATATAAAAAAAAATATAAAATATTTAAATTAAATTTTTATAAAAAAAATATGAATTTTAAATTCAAATTAAAATTATTTATTGTATATTTTATTGTATCTATTTTTGTAACTTTTTGAGTAGTTACTGTTTTTTCTACTGATTTAGTGTTTGAGCCTCAAATTACAGAAAAATCCTTATTATCTGAAAATATTTTTTTAGATAATAAGGATTTAAGAAAAAATTTTATTTACTTTGAATCAAATATTGATTTAAGTGAATATAAATTATCTTCAAGATGTTCTATTGAATCAAATTTTATTTGATATTTTGATAATAAATACTTTTTTAGGTTTGAGTTTTTAAATAAATGCTCAAATTGATTTATTTTTCTTAAATCCCCAGAAAATATAATATTACAAAGATCATTAATGCAATTAAATTTTTTTAGTCATAATTTATTATTTGATTTATATGTAGACAATAATAATAAAACTTTGAAAAAAGTATGACAAAAATTAAATAATAATATAAAACAATTAAAGGAAATTTTACATAAAAATACTAAAAAAGATTTTAATTATTTTAAAAATATTAGAAATCTGCAAGAGTTTAAATATCATAAAAATTTTTTAGAAATTATTCTAAAAAATAGAAATAAAAAATATTTAGTTCCAGTAGAATGATTTGAGATTCCGACAAAGAAGAATAAAATACCAAATGCATGAAGACCACATAGAGCTGCTTTTACTGATTGAATTCATCGTGGGTGGGATATAGTTACTCCTCTTGGTACTCCAGTTATTTCTCTTGATTATGGAAAAATTGTAAGAATAGTTACAAGGTGGCAATTTTCAGATTTTGATAAAATAAAATTAGGAAATAATTTGAGCTATAGGCAACAAAATCTAAATTTAGATATTTTAAGATGAAATCAAGTTTGGTTGAAAACAAGTAGATGAGATGTGGTTTTCTATTCACATCTTAAAAATATCCCAGAAACTCTTGAGATGTGAGATATTGTAGAAAGATGAGTTTTTCTTTGAGAAATTTGAGTTTCTGGAATTTCAGATAAAAATTATACAAATTTTCACCTGCATTTTCCAATAATGAAAAATCCACATATTAAAAGTAAAGTCTGAACATATACTTTTATGGATTATATGAAATGGGACTGGTACTTTAAAGGAAAACCATTAGAATATGTAAGTAAAAATAGTGGCAGAATATTTAAAAGCTTTACAAAAGAATAACAAAACATAAAATGAGATAAAATAAATTTAGTAGTTAAAAATTATAATTTGTCTAACAGAAATAATAAGTTATTAGAAATAATAAAAAAGAGATACTCTTGAGATATCTCTACTTTTGAAATTGATTTACAAAAAGAGGCAGGAAAAGAAACTAAGAAAGAAAAAATTAAAAAAGAAAAAAATATTACAAAAAAAGTGATAAAAAAGGCAACTGATTGAACTGAAAAACTTTCAAAACAAGAAAATTTAAAGCTGCAAGAAGTAGAAAAAGAATATAAAGAGGCCTTGGCTTTTTTAAAAGATGCTATTTCTCCAGCTTTTATGAAAGAAAGTGCTAACCATATTCAAATTAATAATACTTTTGCAAGAACATTTTTTGTTTATGCTTACCCAAGTTACCTTGAATGAAACTGGCTTTCTCCAGTTATAAATTTAGATATAAAATTTGATATGAGTTTATTCACTTACCCAATTGATTCTGCTTTTGTACAAAAATTTCTTAAAAAAAGACTTGTTCAACTAAATTCTGAAAGATCTATAAATGCAGAAAAATGACTTGTAAATGACCCAGCTCTTGAAGCTCAAGTGCAGGATGTAGAAGAGCTTAGACATAAACTCACTAGATGAGAAGAAAAATATTTTCATCTTTCAATTTATATTACTATATACTCTGACTCTCTTGAACAATTAGATAAAATATGAAAAAATATTGAGACAATTCTCTCAGGTAGAAATGTTTTACAAAAACAAGCTTACCTTAGAAGTATGCAGTGATTTATTTCTACTGGACCTTTTGCTCATGATGAAATTTGAGTTTATAGAAATATGTCTACTTGAGGTGTCTCTACTACTTTCCCTTTTTCAAGCTCAACACTTTCTCATGATGATTGAATTTTATATTGAGTAAATACACATAATAATTCTCTTATTTTATATGATAGATTCAAATCAGAAAATGCAAATATGTGTGTATTTTCAAAATCTTGAGGTTGAAAGTCTTTTGCTGTAAAACTTGAAATATTAAGAAGTTTAATGCTTTGAGTTGATGTTATTGTTATTGATCCTGAAAATGAATATAAGGCTCTTGTAGAGCAAGTTTGAGGTAGTTATCTAGATGTTTCACTTAATTCAAATCAAAGAATAAATCCTTTTGATTTACCTCTTGGATTAAAAGATGTTAATGAAAAACCTGGAGATTTACTAAGATCTTCTATTATTTCAATTTTAGGTTTAATGAATTTAATGATCTGAAAACTTGACCCAACAGAAGAATCAATTATGGAAAAAGCTATAATTACAACCTATAGCCTTAAATGAATTACTCTTCAAAATGATAATACACAAGGAAAAGAAATACCAATAATGTCAGATTTGCAAGATGTTTTAGACACAATGGATTGAGCAAAATCTCTAGTTTTAAAACTTGAAAAATATACAAATTGAATTTTTTCTGGAATATTCTCTCAACCTACAAATATTAATTTATCAGAAGGATTACAAGTTTTTTCAGTAAGAGATTTAAATGATATAATGAGACCAACAGCTATGTATGTTATACTAAATTATATTTGGAATAAAGTAAAGTCAAGTAATAGAAAAAGATTTTTAGTAATAGATGAGGCTTGGAATATTATGCAATATGAAGATTCAGCTAAATTTCTTTTCTGACTTGTAAAAAGAGCTAGAAAATATAATCTTTGAATTACGACAATAACTCAAGATATAGAGGATTTTATATGAAGTAAATACTGAAAGGCTATTATAACTAATTCCTCAATTCAGTTACTACTAAAACAATCAAGTGCATCAATAGATTCCTTACAAAATATCTTTAAGCTTACTGAACAAGAAAAGTATATTTTACTAAATGCATCAGTTGGGCAATGACTTTTTTTTGCCTGAATGGAGCATGTCTGAATACAGGTTTTAGCTTCATACTATGAAGAAAAAGTTGTAAACTCTGATCCAAATAAATAATATATGCAATTAAAAAGAAAAATTTGGGATGATTTTATAAAAAATGAAAAAATTATTTGAAAAAATAATTGTCCTTTTTGTTTTCAAGAAGAAAAATTAACAATACTTAAAACAAATTTCTGGAAAATACAATATAATAAATATCCATATTGAGGAATCAAAAACCATATTCTTGTAATCCCAAATAGACATATAGAATTAACTAAAGACTTAAATAACAGTGAATTAATAGATTTAAAAAAAATTCATAATTATTTATTTAATTTCTATAAATGAGAAAAATACTTTTCATTTATAAGGGAGACATTTAAATGAAGAAGTATAAAACATCTACATTATCACTACTTACCTATAAATATTAGTAGTAATGAAATTGAATCAATTTTAAATAAACAATGATACTAAAAATATATGAAAAATATAGATCTATCAAAAATATTTGGAAGCAAATCAAGAGCAAAAATACTTGAGAAATTTTTTCTTGAATATGAGTGATGAAATAATAATTGATTTCATATGAGAGGACTTAGTAGAGAACTTGATGAGCAGATAAATTCTATAAAAAGAGAGCTTGATAATCTAACTGAGCTTTGAGTTTTAAAGTATAGAATGGATATGAAAAAAAAAATGTTTTATCTAAATGAAAACTTTGACTTACTTGATGATTTTATACAAATTTTTTTAAAATCATATGACCCTATTATTAAATTAAAGCAGTATTTAAAAAAGCAACAACTGCTAGAGTTAATAATTATTAATAAATCAGTTAGAACAAAGCTTATAAATCCAACAAAAAGCTTACTTGATATATTTCTAATTTGAGAAATAGATAAATCAGATTTTACTAAATTTATAAATATTACATTTTTTGGAAGAAAAGTTAAATATGCAATAATAACAACACCTGAACTTTTTGAAAGACTTGAGTATTGAGATAAGCTTATAAAAAATATACTTACTGAATCTTGAAATATTTTTATAAGAGATAATTTAAAAATAAAAGAAAAACTTGGAGCTTAAAAAATATATAAACAAAATAATATTTATTATAACTTATTTTAGGATTTTATAAAAAGCATTAATTCAAACCATTGCTGCATTATCTCAGCAATATATTTTTTTAGTTGGATAGATAAATTTTAATCCTTCTCTGTCTGCTTTTTCTTGTATTAAATTAATAAGCTTATTATTAGCACTAACTCATCAAGCTAAAATAATAGTTGCTACTCTTTTTCTTATTCAAGCATTTACTAATTTGTAAGCCAAAACTTCTACAACAGCATTTTCAAATTCATAACTAATTTCTTTTTTATCTTCTATATTTAATATTCATCTTTTATCAACTTCTCTTTTTACTGCGCTTTTAAGTCCAGAAAAACTAAAATCATATTCATCTTTTTTTAACCAAACTCTTGGAAATAATCAAGTATCTTTTCATGAAAATTCACTTGCTAATTTAGAAATAATTGGCCCTCAAGGAAAACCAAGTCCCATCATTTTTGCAACTTTATCAAAAGCTTCTCCTGAGGCATCATCAGTAGTTGCTCAAAGCATTTGCATATCAAACATATTTTCCATATAATACATTTCATTATGTCAGCCAGATACAGTTAAACATACCAAAGGAAATTCTATATCTTCCTTTTTTCTTTCAAGAAAATTAGCAAAAATATGAGCCTCAATATGATTAATTTCAAGAACTTCTTTTTTCAAAATTGCTCAAAGAGTTCTAGCAACTGTTAATCAAGTAAGTAAGCTTGGTATAAGTCAAGGAGTTTTTGTAACTGCTATGTAGTCTACTTCTTGTAAACTAATTTTTGATCAAGTTAAGACATTTTCAAGAACTCCAAAAATAGTATTTGCATGTTCTCTAGCTGCTACCTCTGGAACTACTCACCCAGTTATATTATGAATTTTTATTTGACTTTTAGTATCCATAAAAAGCAGTTTTTCATTATCAAAAATTGCTATACTAGTATCATCACAAGATGTTTCAAATGCAAGAATTATCATAATTATTTTTTATATTTTCTAAACCAAGTTAATTGTCTTTTAGCATAATTTCTAGAGTTTTGCTTAATTTTTTCTTTTGCTTCTTCTAAGTTTATTTCTCATTCAAGATATTCTATAATTTCTAAATATCAAATAGTTTTTAATCAAAAATCTGTTTTTTTATACTGTTTTAATAAATTTCTAACTTCTGTAAGTAAACCTTCCATAAACATACTATCAACTCTTTTATTTATTCTTTCATATAATTTTTCTCTATCTCAATTGTATGGAGTAAGAAATAAGGTATCATACTTTAATATTTTTTTTACTGGATTAGAGTATTTAGATTTTCAAGAAATTGTCATTACTTCAATTGCTCTAATTACATACTGAAGATTATTTTTATGAATTTTATTATAATTTTCTGGATCTATTTTTTTTAATTGCTTATAAACAAAGTCATTTCAAAATTCTTTTGCTTCTTGTTCTAGTCTTTTTCTTAGTTTTCAATCAGCTACAACTTTAGGAATATCAAAATCATAAACCAAGCTATCAATATATAGTCAAGTTCCTCAACATAAAATAGGAATTTTATTTTTAGATAATAAATTTTCAATTATTTTTTCAGATTTTCACTTAAATTCTCAAACACTAAATTCTTTACTCGGATTAATTATATTAATCATATGATGATTTATAGAATTCATTTCTTCTTGTGTAATTTTTGCTGTTCAAATATTCATTTCTCTAAATATTTGCCTACTATCAGTAGAAATAATTTCAGTATTAAGCATTTTTGCAATCTCAATTGATATTGAAGTTTTTCAAGAAGCAGTTGGTCAATAAATAACAATTATTTTTTGTTTTTTTGTTTTTTTTTCCAAAAAAATTTCTAACTCTTGTTTAAACATTAAATTTTTTTATAAATAATATTTATTATATTTTTAATTTAAATAAAGCAAATATTTGTATTTTTTTTTTAAATAGATATACTATAAATAATAAAAAATTTATAAAAAAAGATGAAAAAATATATAATAAATAATTTAATTTTTATATTTATAATACTGCTAGTTTTAGGAATTTCAATAAAAAATACTAAGGCTTTTTTAGATTGAGATATATGATTAAATTTATATAAAAATCTAGAAAAATCAATGAAAGATTTTAAGGAACAAGTATATATTTATGAACTAGGTGGACAAGATAAAGAAAATATAAGTGAAAATATAAATAGAATTTTAGAAAAAAAATGAATATGAAAATGCTTAGTTGATTGAATCAGTAGTGAAGATATAACTCAAATATCAAACTGAAATATAAAAATATTAGTAAAAAATATTAAACAAGAATGTAAATGAGAAAATCAAGAATTAAATAATCAAACAATATGACTTATTGTAAGTGGAATATCTGACATAAAATATTACTATAAAAATACTGCAAAAAATAAAGTAAAAACTATACATAATATTTCTAAAATATGAATGTATTCTGATTGAAATTTAGATAATTCTCCTTTTGATTTAATAAAGGATCTGCAAGATATAGATAAAATTATTTTTACTGAAGAAATAGAATATGTTTGAGAAAATATAGATTTTTTAAATACTTCTAGAAATAACCCATTTATTTCTCCAATTTGACATAATATTGATGATATTATTTCAAAAAATGAAAATTTAAGGAGAAACTTACAAAATGATAATTTAAATATAATTGATTCAGGATTAATAGAGGACTCTATAATATTAACTTGAGATAGTAATCTTTCACTAAATCCTAATTTTGGTTGACATAATTATATTTGTCCAGTTGATTCTAATAAATCTTGATTAAGTGATGAGTCAATGAATTCTTTAGTTATGAGTATTGCTAATAATCCTGAGTGAGACTCTTTTGAGTATTCTAGTTTATGACATATAAAATTACCTATATCAAATAAAATAAGTCCTCTAAGTCTCACTTGAAATAACATAAGTCAAATGCTTTTATCTAATTTTAGTTCTAATTATTCTAGAATAAATGATAACAATTTATGGCCTTGTAATAGTTTCATATGTATAAAAATTGACTTTGTAGTAAGAAAACAAAATGCTTTAGCATATTCTGTTAGTAAAAGTATTGAAAATATTTTAGAAGTATCAAATAAGCATTTAAAAAAGGCAACTAATACATCTCTAGTTCAATCCAAAATGACAACTAATAATTTTGAAATGAGTCTTAGAGATTTAAATCTACCTGATATGTTTCATATGTGATATCAAATATCATTTAAATCCCCTCCTATATTAAACTTAGAAAATTTAGCTGGTTTTGGGAAAGATAAACAGGCAAGTCCACAAGCTGAAGAGAATAAACAAAACCATAAAATACACATATTACTTTCAAATAAATATAAAATTTTTTGATTAGATTACTCAGATCCAAATAATCTAAATAATTTCAAACAAAAAGATAAAGAATTAAAAAGTATTATAAATTCTTTATCTTTAACTTCTATAAGAGCATGAGATTTAAGAAAACAAGCAAGTCAAATACAAAAACTAAATAATAAAATAATTAGTTTCAATCAATCAAATATAAGTAGTAAGATAAATAATAAAATTTTAGAAGATTTTAATAGGCAATTTACAGAATTAGAACAATTTACTTTGAATATATTAAATTATGTTAATAATTTGGATATAATGATTAAAAATTTAAATGAAATAAAAACTTATAGTTGATAAAAACCTAATCAAATTAATGTTGAAAAATATAAAAAAAATACTTTTAATTATAATAATATTAGCAATTATTTCTAATATAAATTTTGTATTTGCTTGAGAAGAGACTAACTCTTGTGTTATTCAAAATACACCTGATTACATAAAAGAATATATACAAAATAATAGAAAAGCTATTTCCAATATAAATAGAATATCAAGAGAAGTACACAAGAATAAAAAAGAAGGAACTATTGATCATTTTATTAATAGAGATAGATTAAATAGAATTTACTGAGCATTGAATTCACTTTTTAACTGGAATTCTTATGAGCTATGATTCATATATACTATACAATGAAATATTTGAGAAATTCCAGATCAGATAAAAAGAGATATTAGAATACTTAAACTAGAGTATAAAAATATAAGATTAGCTAATCCAAGTGCAATAAGTATTAAAATAACAAAACAAGATATTTGTAAATGAATTGATTCAGAAATTTGTAATTTTCATAAAAACTATCAAGCAACAAGTTTAGAAGCCATAACAAAACTAAAAAACTCAACTAAAATTTTAACAGAAATTTTATTAAATCAAGCCACAGATATTGATTTAAGACCAAATTTAGATTGATTATTATTTATAAGTACAGATGTATTAAATCAAATAAAAAATGATTACTCAAAAAAAAATTTACAAATATGTAGTATTTGAGAAAATAACCAGTGACAAAAGTGATTTTTTTGACAAATAATAGAGGCATTTAAAAATATATGATTTACATCTAATAAATCCAGAGACTCTTGAAATGACTGGGTTGAATCTGTAAATTTAATAAGATGAAGTTCTGATACACATAAGTATAGAAAATTAGAAAGAGAGCTTTTAGCAAGAGAATTACAAAGTAAGTGAATAGGATGAGATAAAGCAAATACAATTTTATCAAATTTAGAGGCTTATAATAAAAGCTTGCCTTGAGAAATTAGAATAATGCAAGCAGAAGAATGATTTTTAAACTCTCTAAAAAACCAAATCAATGCTTTTGATGAAATGATAAAAATAAAGTTTCCAGAATGAGAACAAAATGCACAATCCGTAAGAAATATTTCTAGACAGGTTAATCTACTAAAAAGAAACCAATCTATTAAAATAGATATAAATACTCAATATCAAAGATTGAAATATTTAGCACTACAAAAAGATCACTCTAGTGAAATATTAGTAAATAGAATTATTAAAATGAACTTAAGGCTTTCCGAAGCAATTAATAGATTAAATAGAACTTGTAAAATTTCTGTAAAAGTATGTAATTCTCAAAAAAAATGACAGTGAAATTGTGGAGAATGTTTTTAATAAAAGTAATAAAGTAAAAAATGTTAACAAAAAGAGAAGTAGATCAAATGAGAAAAAATGCAAAAATTCATAAAAAAATTTTTGATAAAATAATTAAAATAACAAAACCATGAACTGTAAGTAATGAAATTAATGATATGTGCTGAGAAATAGCAAAAAAATACTGAGTTTTATGTTGATTTAAATGAGTTTATGGATTTCCTGATAATATATGTATCTCAATAAATAATGAGGTTGTTCATGGAAGAGCCTCAAGAAATATTATTTTTAAAGAAGGTGATTTAGTAACTTTTGATTTTTGAATAAAAGATAAGTGATTAAAAATAAATACTGATGCTGCTATTTCTATAATAGTTTGATGAGATAAAAAAAATCCTAAATGAGCAAGATTAATAGAAGTAAATAAAAAAGCTCTATATGCCTGAATCAAAGTAGCTAAAGATTGAGCTTTTACTTGAGATATTTGAGCAGCAATTCAAACTGAGATAGAATCAAATGGATTTTTTGTAGTTAAAGATTTAACAGGTCATGCAATTTGAAAAAAACTTCATGATAAGCCCTATATTCCAAATTTCTGAACTATTTGAAAATGAACTAAATTAAAAGCTTGAATGACTCTTGCTATTGAGCCAATTCTAGGTCAAACTTCAGGTAAAATAGTTGATGATTGATGATGGGAAATATTTATTGAAGACTGAAGTCTTGGTTGTCAATATGAACACACAATTTTAATAACTGAAAATGAAGCTGAAATTATAATATAAAAATATGAATTTTTCTGATGCACATAAAAAATTCTTAAATTACTTAGAGGTAATTAAGAATAAATCTCCAAAAACTATTGAACAATATAATAGACATTTAAATAAGTTTTGTGAATTTTTGGAAGAAAAAAATATTGACTCTTTTAGTTTTGAAGTAAAAAATATAACTCTAAATTTATCAGACACATTTAGAGAATTTTTATATTCAAGTGCTAAAGTGTCTTGAGCTAGAATTTCAATACAAACAGCAAATGCCTATATGATTTCTCTAAGGGCTTTTTTGAAATTTCTTGAAAAAAAATGATATAAATCCCTAAGTGCAACAGCAATAGATTTAATCAAAGCAGAACCAAGGCAAGTAGAGTTTTTAACTCAAGAAGAACTTGAAAGATTATTTAAAGTCCCAGATACAAAAACACTTATTTGAACAAGAGATCTAGCAATAATGAAAATGATTTATTCTACAGGTCTAAGGATCTCAGAGCTTACAAGTCTTGATATAAAAAATGTAGATCTAAAAAGAAAAGAGTTTGCTATAAGGTGAAAAGCAAAAAAAGTAAGAGTTGTATATATAACAAAACATGCTACTAAATTAATTGAAAATTATATAGAAAAAAGAACTGATCATCTTTCTCCACTATTTATCAGACATAATGTAAATACTGAAAATATAGAAGTAATGTGTGATGAAAAAATGAGACTATCAAGATTTTTTATAACAAGCATGATAAAAAAATATGCTTCAAAAGCTTTCATTTTAAAAAATATCTCTGCTCATACTTTGAGACATTCTTTTGCTACTACTTTACTTGACTCTTGAGCTGATTTAAGAGCTATTCAAGAAATGCTAGGACACTCTAGTATTACAACTACTCAAGTATATACTCATGTAACAAATAAAAAACTAAAGGAAATTCATAGAAAATTTATGAAGTAAAACAAGAATCTTAACTAGAAGTATTTAAGTATATTTTTTGTTACAATCACAAAATATCACAATATGTTTTCTACTTGCTATCTACTTTTTTTAAATTTATTTGAAAAAAATCAAATATCAATTATAATTAATTTAATTTATTTTTTTACTAATAAAATATGCGCAGTGAAACAAGTGTCCTTGGGGTGAGAATTTTTAAAAAATTATTAAGCATAATTACATTATGATTTTTCTTGTTTGTTGTAATTGTTCCAGCAAATACTCTAGCCCTAAATAAACTTGAGAAAAACAATAATAAAGCTTACTTTGTAAAACAAGTAATTATTTCAAAAATGACTTTAGAAAAAATCAGATCTTGAAATACTTACAAAAAAAAGATTGATAATCTAGTTTATAAAATAAAAGACAATAAAAAAGCTTTAAATAAACTAGATAATAAAATCTCTGAAATCAGAGCTAAACTATCTAATTTACAACAAAGTACAAGAACTAAAAAAGTTTTAGCTATTATAAATTATCTAGATGCAAGAGTTGATTTAGAGATACATAATAACTATAACTCTGTCAATAAAAAAGAATTAAGTAATTGGAAAACTTATAATACATGTAATACTAGCTCGGCATTATGTGGTAATGCTATACATTCAATAATTCAAGACTCTGCCTGAAATATGTGGTTTGGTACTAGTTGATGAGTATCTAAATTTGATTGAACTAATTGGACTACATACACTAAGTCAGATTGATTGGTTAATAATGGTGTAAGTTCAATAATTCAAGACTCTGCTTGAAATATGTGGTTTGGTACATGG
>CAZPIB010000006.1:0-22812 GCA_964586815.1 uncultured Candidatus Peribacteria bacterium
CATCCTCTCAGACCAGCTATCCGTCATAGACTTGGTGAGCTTTTACCTCACCAACAAGCTGATAGACCGCAGACTCCTCCCCTAGCAATAAATCTTTACTCCAAAGAGACTATCCGGTATTAGTCCAGGTTTCCCTGGGTTATCCCTGACTAGGGGGCAGATATCAACGTGTTACTCACCCGTTCGCCGCTCTCAATTTTTTTAGCAAGCTAAAAAAATCTACCGCTCGACTTGCATGTGTTAGGCGCACCGCCAGCATTCACCCTGAGCTAGGATCAAACTCTTTTAAACGTAATTCTTATTTTATTTTATTATAGTTTGATTTAGCACATTATATTAATTTTCTTCTAATATTCTGTTTATTTTAAAGAGCAATTTTCTTTTTTCAAAGCAAGAAGAAGTTTATAATATATAATATATATGTCAAAACTTTTTTAAACTTTTTATTTAATAAAAATTAAATTAATATTTAATTTAAAATAATTTTATTAAACTTCTTTTTTCAAAGCAAGAAGAAGTTTATAATATATTATATATATGTCAAAACTTTTTTCAATTAATATTTAAATTAATATTATTAGCTTTTAATTTTTATAAATGGTAGGCCTGGTTGGAATTGAACCAACGACCAATTGGTTATGAGCCAACTGCTCTAACCCCTGAGCTACAGGCCTATATATATTTGGAAAAAATGGAGGAAGGAAAGGGATTCGAACCCTCGGAACCAGTTACCCAGTTCTCTCCCTTAGCAGGGGAGCCCTTTCAACCACTCAGGCATCCTTCCAAAACTTAATTAAAAAAAAATGGAGGAAGAACAGGGATTCGAACCCTGGGTATATTGCTATACAACGGTTTTCAAGACCGTCGCTTTCGACCACTCAGCCATTCTTCCAAACCTTTTTATTTTATATATGCTTATAAAAATGGCTCCCCTGACTGGATTCGAACCAGTGACCATAGGATTAACAGTCCCGTACTCTACCACTGAGCTACAGAGGAATATATTTATTTAAGCAAAAAGAATTTTATTATTTTTTTAATATAAGTCAAATTATTTTTTAGTATAAAAATTTTAAAATAAATATAAATATTTTTATGGTAGTTTTTTAAAAAAAAACTATACTTATGTATAAATAAATTATACATAAGTATAGTTAAATATCTAAATTTTGTACATTTTTTGCTCTTGATTGTATAAATCTTCTTCTTGGTCAAACATCTGGTCACATAAGTATTTTAAATATCTCATCTGCTTTTTCTGCATCATTTATTTTAACTTTGTACATTTTTCTTTTATCTTTATCCATTGTTGTTTCCCAAAGTTGTTCTGGATTCATTTCTCAAAGCCCTTTATATCTTTGAATATTTTCTCAAGTAATATTTTCTTGCTTTAATATTTTAACTTTTTCTTCATCTGTATAAACATACCAAGATTTTTTTCATTTAGTAAGTTTATATAAAGGTGGTTGTGCTATATAAAGATAACCTCACTCTATAACTTCTTTTAAATATCTAAAAAAGAAAGTAAGAAGTAGTGTTCTAATATGGGCTCCATCAACATCAGCATCAGTCATTATAACTATTCTATGGTATCTAAGTTTTGAAATATCAAAAGTTTCTCAAATAGAGGTTCATAAAGCTATAATCATATTTTTTATCTCTTGATTTGCAAAAATCTTATCAATTCTTGCTTGTTCTGTATTTAATATTTTACCTTTTAGTGGTAGAATTGCCTGAGTTTCTCTATCTCTACCTTGTTTTGCGGAACCTCCTGCAGAATCTCACTCAACAATATATAGTTCTGATATAGCAGGATTTTTTGAAGAACAGTCTGCTAGCTTACCAGGAAGAGTCATTCATTCTAAAGCTCATTTTCTAATAACTGTATCTCTAGCTGCTCTAGCTGCTAATCTAGCTTTTGCTGCTAAGAAAGTCTTTTCTATTACTTTTTTTGCTGAACTAGGATTTTCTTCTAAAAATTCCATAAATTTTTCAGCAAATACTCAATCAACTGATCCTCTAGCTTCACTAGATCATAGCTTTGATTTAGTTTGTCATTCAAATTGAGGATCTTCTAATTTAATGGAAATTACACAAGTAATACCTTCTACTACATCATCATTTGTAAGATTTTGATCTTTTTCTTTTAAAATTCATTTATCTCTTGCATACCTATTTATAGTTCTAGTAAGAGCTGTTCTAAAACCAGTCATATGAGTTCATCACTCTGGAGTATGAACATTATTTACAAAAGCTATAATATTATTTGAATATTCTCTATTATATTGAAGAGAAACTTCCACTAAAACATTTTTCTTTTCTTTTTCAACATAAAAAATATCTCAAAGAGCATCTTCTTTTTTATTTAAAAATTGAACATATGACTTTATTCATCATTCAAAATAGAATCTATAAGATTCTCAATTTCTTTCATCAATTATATCTAATTTAATTCATTTTGTAAGATATGCTTGCTGTCTAAGTCTTTTTAAAATTATAGTATAATCAAACTTAGTTGTTTCCTTAAAAATAGTAGCATCAGGATAGAATTTGATAGTTGTTCAATGTTTTTTTGATTTTCAAATTTCTTTTACTAGATCATTAGGAATTCATTCTTTATATGATTGATAGAAAATTTTTCATTCTCTTTCTACGGTAGCTTCCATAAAAGTAGATAGTGCATTTACTACTGAAGAACCTACTCCATGTAATCAACCTGATACTTTATATCAACCTCCACCAAATTTTCAACCAGCATGCAGTACTGTTAAAGTAGTTTCTAAGGCTGAAACTCAAGTTTTTGAATGAATACCAGTTGGGATTCATCTACCATTATCTGAAACACTACAAGCTCAGTCTTCATGAAGTTTTACAATAATATTATCACAATGACCTGCAATTGCTTCATCTATAGAATTATCTACAATTTCCCAAACTAAATGATGTAATCATCTAGTATCTGTAGAACCAATATACATTCAAGGTCTTTTTCTAACAGGTTCAAGTCATTCTAAAACCTGTATACTATCAGCTCCATATTCTTGTTCTTGTTTTTTTGTCATTTTTTATTTTTTTTAAATAATAAGTAATTTATCAATATAAATATATTTATATATTTAATAAAATCAAGTAAATGGCTTAAAATAGACATAATATTTTAAAAAAACTCTTAAAACTCAAATAAGCACATAAAAAACACTATTTTTAAAAAATAGTGTTTTTGTGAAATGTACAGAGAGTTAAATAAAGTTGCTTAAATTAAACATCTCCTTTCCCTGCAGCTTCAAGTTTTGCTTGCTCATCAGCAACAGCACAAGCATCAATTATTGGGGCAAGTCTTCAAGTCATAATTTGTGGAAGTCCTGAAAAATTTTGTCCAATTCTATGATCTGTAACTCTATCTTGTGGAAAATTATAAGTTCTGATTTTTTCAGATCTATCTCCTGAACCTACTTGTGAAGCTCTTGCTTCTCAAAGTTCTTTTGCTCTTTTTTCTTCTTCTAGGATTTGAAGCTTTGACCTCATAATATTAAAAGCTTTTTCTCTATTTTTGTGTTGAGATCTTCAATCAGAACATAAAACAATTATTCAAGTTGGTAAATGTTTTAAATGAACAGCTGAATCAGCTTTATTTGCATGTTGTCATCCTGGTCATCCTGACCTGGTAAACTTCATTTCTATTTCATCCATATTTAACTTAAAATCAAGTTCATCAACTTCTGGCATTATTGCAACAGTAATTGCTGAAGTATGAACCCTCCCTTTGTTTTCAGTTTCTGGAATTCTTTGTACTCTATGAACTCAAGACTCAAATTTAAATCTAGAATAAGCTCAAGCTCACTTAACCTCAAAAATCATTTCTTTTACTCATCCAGTTTCTGGAATATTTTGTTCAATTATTTCAACTTTATATCATTCAGCTTCTGCAAAAATAATATAAGCTCTTGATAGCTCCCCTGCAAAAAGAGCAGCTTCATCTCAACCTGCTCCTGCTCTAAGTTCTACCATTATATTTTTATCATCATTTGGATCTTGAGGCAAAAGAGAAAGAGTAAGCTTTTCTTCAAGTTCTGGAATTTTATTTTCAATTTCTTTTATTTCTTCTTTTAACATATCCTTCATCTCATTATCTTTTTCTTCTGAAAGCATTTGCTTATTTTCATCTAAAGCTTCACTCAATGATTTGTATTCCTTATAAATCTCAACAGCTTCACTTATTTCTTTTTTTCTAGAACTAACTTCTCTAATCTTTTTTTGGTCCTTAAATATTTCTGGATCAGAAAGTTTCTTTTCCAATTCCTCAAATTCTAAAACTAGGCTATCTAAATTAAATTTCATATTCTTATAGGTTATATCTTAATTTATCCAAAGGAATCTTTTTTCCTGCAACTTCTAGAGTTGGAGAAAAATCTTTTGCATCTTCATTTCACTCAAAAAAGAAACTATTATCTAAATCTTTTCAATCAGTAATTCTTTCTAGTTTTGCTTCAATATCTTTTACAACTCACATTTTATCTAAAACATCATAAACTCTTATAACTGCCTCTACATTTGTAAAATCTGTCATTCTCACAATTTGCTCAAGTCTTTCTCCAGTAGCTTTAAATTTCATATCTCAAAGATATTTAACATCAACTTTTCTTGGATCTGATTTTTCTTTTAAATCAAATACTACTAAATCAGAAACTAGTTCTTCTTCTGGTAAATCATCTTCAATAGAAGTAGAATATGTATCAATTAAATAATCAATTAACTCATCTACTCATTCTCTACTAGCTGAAGAAATCATAAATACTTTTTTTTCTGGATATTTCTTTTTAAATTCTTCTAAAATATATTCTTTCATTTCAGAATCAAGTAAATCAGCTTTAGAAAAAACTACTAATTCTTCTTTATTTTTTAATAAATCTGAAAAAACCTCTAATTCATGTCTGATATTTATATAGTCATCAAAAACTTTATCAAGTCTTGATAAATCAAGTAAATGTAATAAAACTCAAGTTCTTTCAATGTGTTTTAAAAATTCTATTCAAAGACCTTTTCATTTACTTGCTCCTGAAATTAAACCTGGCACATCTTCCAAAACTAAAGATTTTCATTTATGATCTAAAACTCAAAGGTTTGGAGTCAAGGTTGTAAATGGATAATCTCCAATTTTTGGTTTTACATTTGTAACATTTCAAATAAAAGTTGATTTTCAGGCACTTGGTACTCAGATAATTCAAATATCAGCTACAAGTTTAAGTTCTAATTTTAAATCTTTCTCTTGAGATATATCTCATATCTCAGCAAAAGATGGAGCTTGTCTAGTAGATGAGCAAAAGTGAGCATTTCAAAAACCTCACTTTCAACCTTTACATATAAGAACTTTTTGATTGTTTTTACTTAAATCAATTATAAGTTCTCAAGTATTTGTATCTTTTACAATAGTTCAAACTGGAACTTTCAAAATAAGATCTGGAGCAAATGCTCAAGCACAAGTATTTGTTCAACCTTTTACTCAAGGTTCTGCTTTTAGTATTTTTTTATGTCTATATTCAGAAAGTGTATTTAAATTTGTAGTTGTTTGTAAATATATATCTCATCCTTTTCCTCAATTTCATCCCCAAGGTCCACCTTTTGGAATATATTTTTCTCTTCTCCAAGAAATAAGTCAATCTCACCCTTTTCCTGAAATTACCTTTATTTTAACTTCATCTATAAACATATTTTTTTATTATTTAATATTTTTTAATTATGGTACCCCTGACAAGAATTGAACTTATGTCTACCCCTTAGGAGGGGGTTATTCTTCCACTGAACTACAGAGGCAAATTATAAAAGATTTTACAGAAAAATACCTCTACATATTTTTTATATATTAATAAAAAATATAATTCATGAAACAATAAATAAAATAATTATAAAAATAATTAGTAGTTTATTTGTTGTTTTTTCATATTTTAAATCTATATTTAATCTATCTTTTTGTTTTTTTTCATTTTCTAGAGAGTTTGATAGTCATTTTTTTGTCTCCTCACTTATAAATTGAATTTTTTTATATTCCATTAAATCAATAGAGTTATTTTTTTGTTCTCTTACTTTTCAAAGCTCTAGTGATAATTCTTGAATTTTATAATCTTTTTCTTTTATTTCTTCTCTAAAACTAGAAAACATTGTATCAAATGTTGTAAGAATTTTTTCATATTCATCTTTTTTTACAATTCAGGAAGTAGAGTTAGAAATGCTTTTTATTTCAGGATTTATAATAATTTTTTGCTTAGAACTAACTTCCGAATTTAATGCTTTTATATCATCTGAATTTAATAAAACAATTTTTCAATCTTTTTTTGATCTTATTTTTCCTGATTTAACATATCTATCAATACTTCTAATTGATATTCATAAAATTTCTGAAGCCTCTAATCTATTTATATTATACACAAATATATTAATTAAGATTTAAATTTTAATAATTATATATTTTATAGTCTTTTTTGCAACTTTTCTCTATTATAAAATAAACCAAGAAATAGAAATAATAGTATTGTTAAATAAGTAAATTCAAAAACATGTAAAAACATATTCATAATCAAAACTCAAATAAACATAACTAATATATATTTATATTTATTTTTATATAAATTTAATAAAATATTTCATAAAATTATCATAAATAATGCAAAATAAATTATTCATCATTCAACCAAAATTTGAATAAACCAGCTTTCTGGAATATGATATCTATCTGTTTTTAATGTTATTTCTTCATTTATTACACTTCTATATCCTGGTCATGCAGCTGCAAGACCAGCACCAAGAGGATTTTCAATAAATCTATTCATTCAAATTTCCATCCTAACAGAATGACCAGTTGTAGAACCTTCTCTTATAAAAATACTATGAAGCTTATGTTCAAATATATATCATAATCATCCTATTATAATAATTAATGTTATAAATATATAAGTTAAAGTTTTTTTATGATATTTAAATATTGTTTTGAATGAATATAGGCTTATTATAAGCACTCAAGCTATAACTCCAAGCATTGCCGCTCTTGAATAAGTTAAAAAAATCAAAATACTTAGTATAATAAATCCTAAATAAAAGGCAAAATCTAAATTTTTTCTATTAAGATGAGAAAATAAACCCATAAATAAAATTAGAAAAAATCACATTGCAAGTGGTGAATCAAGAATTCATTGAAATCTTCTAATTCAAGAAGCTTCAACTCATTGATAAATTGGAATCCCTCAACCAAATCAAAATTCAGAAACTTGAATACTAAATCAAAAAAAACTTAGTATTTCTTCTCATAAAACAAATTTAACCATTATTCAAAGAAATAAACTCACAAGAGCTGAAATCATAAATAATTTTATTAATTTTTTTGTTTTTTCTTTTAAAAATATTTTTCAATGTTTATAAATTAAAAAAACTACAAATCATAAAAATCAATATCTTCATCAATATAGTATTGAATCAAATCAAAGTCAATTAGCTATAGTGATAAAAATTCCATAAAAAATAAAAGCAAAAATTGCATAATCTATAAAATCAAATTTTAATTTAATATCTTTGTTTTTTTTATTAAAAAAATACTCATAAACTAAAATAAAAAATAATAGTACAACTATAAATTCTTTAATAAAAAAACCTAAAAATCATACATTTAAGATAGAATCTAAATATACTTTTATAATAACATAAAAAGGTAATACTACTAATAAAAATTTTGTAAAAAAAGTAAATAGATTAGTCTCCTTAAATATATCTTTAAACATAAACTTATTTTTAATATATATATAAAAATAAATTATAAAAATAAAAATTTTATAGTCAAAAAAAAATACTTTTAAAGTATTTTTTTATAAATCTGAAAAGTCATCTGGAATATTTCAAGGACTTGTTGGGCTACTACTTGGTATTCAGTGTGTTGTAGTATTTCAAAAAACACTATTTCAAATCTGTTCAATTTTTTCTAAAATTCTAGTTGGTTGAGCATACTTCTCTACATCTATTCCTAGTAGATTTCCTAAAATTGGAAATAAAAATATAGAAGCAACTGTGATTATTAATCCTAAAAGGGCATATCTAATTGTATTAATAGCAGGCTTTATTTTATCTTCTTTTCAACCTGAAAGAATTAAAAGTAATCATCAATATAAAACAAAAAGTATAGATAATATTCAAGCAACTAATACAAAAATTGAAATTACTAATAAAATAAAATCTCAAAAATTCATACTATTTGAAAAAATAGGAGAACTTACTCATGAACTAGTTACATCAATTCAAGCATATGTTACTTCTATAAATCACATTTTTAAAAATAGTTATTAATCTAAAACTTTTAAATTTATTCTTTTTTCTTCTTTTGATCCAAATACTTTTAATAATGATCTAATAGAATTAACTGTATTTCATCATTTTCAAATAATAAGTCACATATCTTCACTGTTAACTTTCAAAGTGAGTAAAACTCACAGTTCATCTTCTTCTCTAGATATAACAATATCTTCTTTGTTTTTAACTAAATTTTCTATTAGAAAATTTAAAAATTCTTCTTCTTTAGTCATTTTATTTATAATCAATTAGTAAAATAATACATTTATATTATAGTAATAAAATAAAAACCTTCAAGTTAAATATGAAGGTTTTTTATAATGATAAATTATTTTTTTTAACTAATTTTTCAACTCTAGGAGAAAATTGAGCTCCATTAGATAAGTATTTTTTTACTTCTTCTAAATCTTTTAGTTTAAATTCTTTAGTAAAAGGATTATAAAATCATAATATTTTTGTATATCAGTGTTTTGCTGCTCTAGTATGTTCAGTTAATACAACTCTAAAAAATGCTGCATTTTTTTTTCATGCTCTAGATAATCTAATTTTTAACATAATTTATTTTTTATAATATATTTAAATTGAGAGTTAGGAGTCAAAAATAATAATTTTTAACTCTATAACTTTCAATTTGTAAAATGGTGCCCGGACCGGGAATTGAACCCGGACTTCCGAAGAAACAAGATTTTAAGTCTTGCGTGTCTACCAGTTCCACCATCCGGGCAAAAGTAGAGATACTTATAAAATATCCTTATTTTATATTAATCAGTGTTTTCTTAAAGTTCTTAAACCTTTAGCTGAAACTCTAATTTTAAAAGTTAGCCCAGTAATTGGATCTTTTATATTTTTATAGAAAAGATTTGGATAAAATTTTCTTTTAGTTGCTCTTAAAGAATGACTTCTTCTGTTTCAAACAGATGTCTTTTTTCAAGTAACTTGACAAACTCTTGACATTTTAATATAAATTAATTTGTAAAATATTATATATTTTTTTCAGATATTTCAATACCTACACCACTTGGAATTGACACATTTTGTAAAAATTCTAATGTTTGAGCATTTGGTTCTAAAATTTCAATAATTCTTCTGTGTCTTCTAATCTCAAATTGTTCTCTTGCATCTTTATTAACAAAAGTAGATCTATTTACAGTTATTTTTTGTATTTTTGTAGGTAGAGGAACTGGTCATACAACACTTACTCCAGAATCCTTAGCTAATAGTACTATTTTTTTAACAGCTTCATCTAATACTTTATGATCAAATGATTTAATATTTATTCTAATTTTTTTACTTACTTTTGCCATGTTTTATTTTAAATAACAAATTATAAATTTCTAATATAAGCTAATTCCTAAATCTTATCAGAAGATAAGATTTAGTTTATCAGTTTATATTTAATAAACTAAATTGAATTATACTATGCTATAACTTTAGCAACAACTCCTGAACCAACAGTTCTACCACCTTCTCTTATTGCAAATCTTAGACCATCAGTCATAGCAATAGGTTGTTGTAATTTAACTGTCATTTTAACATTATCACCAGGCATAACCATTTCAACTCCAGTTGGCAACTCAATATCACCAGTTACATCAGTAGTTCTAAAGTAAAATTGTGGTTTATAACCTTTAAAGAAAGGAGTATGTCTTCCTCATTCATCTTTAGAAAGAATATATACTTCTGATTCAAATTCAGTATGACCTTTAATAGAACCTGGTTTAGCTAGAACTTGTCCTCTTTCAACTTGTTCTCTATCTATACCTCTAATAAGTATACCAGCATTATCTCAAGCTTCACCCCTATCTAATAGTTTATGGAACATTTCAACTCAAGTTACAGTAGTTTTTTGAGTTTCTTTAATACCAACAATTTCAACTTCTTCTCAAACTACAACAATACCTTGTTCAATTTTACCTGTAACAACAGTACCTCTACCTTTAATTGAAAATACATCTTCAATAGGCATCAAAAAATCTTTTTCTGTTTCTCTTTTAGGAACTGGAACAAATTCTTCAAGTGCATCAAATAATTCAATAATAGTTTTAGCACCATACTCTTTATCCATATCAGTAGGATTTTCAAGAGCAACTAAACCTGAACCTTTAATAACTGGAGTATCATCACCAGGAAAATCATATTTAGTTAATAAATCTCTAATTTCCATTTCAACTAATTCAAGCATTTCTTCATCATCAACCATGTCACATTTATTCATAAATACAACAATATAAGGAACTCATACTTGTCTTGATAATAAAATATGTTCTCTAGTTTGAGCCATAGGACCATCAGTAGCAGCAACAACTAAAATTGCAGCATCCATTTGTGCAGCACCAGTAATCATGTTTTTAACATAATCAGCATGCCCTGGACAATCAACATGAGCATAGTGCCTATTAGCAGTTTCATATTCAATATGAGAAGTATTAATAGTAATACCTCTTGCTCTTTCTTCAGGAGCATTATCAATTGCAGCAAAATCTTTTAAATCACCACCATTCATAACTGTTAATACAGCTGAAATACCAGCAGTAGTAGTAGTTTTACCATGATCAACATGACCAATTGTACCAACATTCATATGTGGTTTACTTCTATCAAAAGCCATAATATTTAATATTAAATTATATAAAAATAAATTTGTAATACTATTATAATTTTTTTATATTTAAATCAAGTTTAATTTAAAAAAATTATCTAGTTCTTTTTTTCATCTTTTTTTCGATGATAATAATTGCTCTTTTTAATTTTTTACGAGCATGTGTTCTTAATCTAGGCATCTTTTTAAATTTTGTTAAGATTTATTGAGTATTTTTTAAGTTTAACTAAAACAATTTTCATTGCATTTTTCAACCATTTAGTCTCACCCTCAAAACCTATTCTTTTTTGCAGTTTTTGGTAATGACTTACAGCTTTAGCAACTTTACTTCCACTTTTTGGTCATTTTTTATTAACTGCATAATTTACTCTTCTTGGTCTTTTATTAGCAGGCATCTTCTTATTTATAAGAATGTAAAATATAAAATGTAAAATACAATATTTTAAAATATTTTGCACTTTACATTCTGCATTATTATTTATTTTGGTGGAGTCTAGGAGAGTCGAACTCCTGACCCCCTGCGTGCAAGGCAGGTGCTCTAGCCAACTGAGCTAAGACCCCAAATTTTTGATAATGGCGGACACGACGGGACTTGAACCCGCGACCTCTGCAGTGACAGTGCAGCGCTCTAAACCAACTGAGCTACGCATCCATTTTCTTTAATTGCTGGAAGAGTATATTTAAATATTAAAAAAGTGCAAATGTTTTTGGCTCTTTTTTTACTTTGAAAATTACATATGAATTTATTTTCACTTGAAATTTCTGAAAAATAAATATAGTATATATAATAATAAATATTTTTATTTTTAATAAAAAATATATTTTGTATCCATTTATAGATTTTTTTTGACTTCCAATATATACTTTTGGGCTTTGACTTCTTGTTTCTTTCTTTGTTTTTTTTTATATGTTAAAAAAATTATCAGAAAAATATAATTTTGATCTATCTATTTTTAAAAATAATATTTTATGGTACTTTGTTTCAGTTTTTTTCTTTTCTAGATTATTTTATATGATAGCTAAATGAAATAGCTTAAAACATATTGAAAGTGCAAAAGAGTTTTTTATAACAACAGATTATAATTTTTCTTTATTTTGAGCAATTGTATGATTTTCATTGGTTTTATATATAAATATAAGACTAAGAAGAGAGAAATTAGTTAAATATATAGATTGATTAGTCTTGAGTTTCTTGCTTATATTGTCTATTTGATTTATTTGAACACTTTTTTGATGACAAGTCTACTGAAAACCTACAAACTTTTGAATAGAACTGACTTATACTCATTCTTTTTCTCCTGTACAGTCAGTTAGACCAGTATTTCCTTTACCTATTGTATATTCAATTATATTTTTTATACTATTTGCAACTTTATATATACTTTCAATGTATTTAAAAATAAAATGATTTATTGGATATATTTGATTACTTTTATTTTCGCTAACCATATTAGTATTTGAAAATTTTTCAGGAAAACATGATATATTTAATAATTTAATGTTTATAAATATGAATCAAATTCTTGCTATATGATTAATGATTTTTAGTTTTTATAGATTATATATACTTTCTCAAATTTCATCAAAAGATACTAGTATTATTATAGAACATAAATAGAAAAATTATGAAGAAGATATCAAAAAATATGTTATTTAATGTATTATTGGTATCTTTTTTAGTTTGAGTTTTTCTGAATAATTATTTTTTAGAATTTAAATTAAGCTTGATAATTTTATTACTTATCTCTATTTTTTTAATAAATTTTATTATTTATTTTAAGAAAAAAACAATATATTTTATTTATTTAATCTTATTTTTGGTTTGATTTATTTTTTGAGTATTTATCTCAAATATAAATATAGAGAGTATAGAAAACAATATAAATAAAATAAAGCACTATGATAATGGATTTAATAATACTATAAAAGTTGAAATATTAAATGTATACAAGATAAAAGATTTTCATAATGAATATATAGCAAAATTATTAGAAGTAAATTATGAGGAGATTTATAATATAGAGGTATTGTGAATAATAAAAATTCCAAAAAATTATGAGATAGAAAAAGGAGATATTATAAAAAGTAAAGCAAAATTTAATTTAATAAAAGATTTTAATGAATTTGAGTATGAAAAATTTATGTTTTCAAAATGAATTTATTTTAAAAGTTACTTTCCTTTTGTAGAAAGAGTATCAAAAGTTGAGATAAGCCTCTTAATACAAAAAATAGATTCTTTGAGGGTAGAATTTTTAAGAATTATTTATGAGATTTATCCTAAAAATGAAGCAATATTTCTAGCTTGAATTTTACTTTGAGCAAGAGAAAGCTTACCTCCAGAACTAAAAACAAATTTTAATAATTCTTGACTTACTCATTTTATAGCTGTTTCTGGATTTAATATTACTATTTTGATTTTATTTTTTAGTTTTATACTTAAAGGTCTTCCAATAATTATTAGAACAATTTTGATAACTACTCTTATAGTTTTTTTTGTACTTCTTGTTTGAGATACTGCCCCAGTTATTAGAGCTTCAATTATGGGTCTTATAGCATACTATATATTGGTTTCAGGTAGAAAATGAGATATTTTTACTATTTTGGTATTTACAGCATTTGTAATGGTTTTAATCTCACCATTTACTTTAAATTATGATGTATCTTTTCATTTAAGTTTCTTGGCTGTTTTTGGTCTTGTTTATGCACAAGATTTTTGGAAAAGAATTTTTAAATTTATGCCAGAAACTTTAGCAATTAGAGAGGCTTTTGTTTTGACTCTATCAGCACTTACCTTTACTATTCCAATAATGCTTTTAAACTTTGGTCAAGTTTCTGTTTTGTCTCCTTTTGCAAATGTAGCTGTTACTTGGACTATTCCAATAGCTATGCTTTTATGATTTTTATCAATTATAGCATATCTTATTTTTCCAATTTTTGGTTATATAATATGATATGTAACTTGGATTTTTCTTAAATGGGATATGCTTGTTGTAGATTTTTTCTGAAGTAATACTTATAGTATTGTTAAATATGATTTTGGTATTTATAAAAACTATATTGAGGTATTGTACTTTATAATCATACTATTTATAGTTCTTTACTTTGGTTGAAAAAAAGTAAAAGAAATAGATAAGATTAATTTAATAAAAAAATAGAAATAACTATTTTTAGTTATTTCTATATATTTTTAGATACTCCTAAAAAACTATTTATTTTCTTTGATATCTTCTGAATTACTTGTATTTTTATCCAATTCTCAAGACTCAAATATATCTCAAGCATCTATTTCTTCCGCTTGTTTTATAATAGAATTATACTCTACAGTTAATGCTTTTACTTTTTTGCTTTCTTCTTCTGTTTTATCTTCTTTTTGTTCAAGAGTTTCTAGTTCGGTTTTGATTTTATTAAATTCTATCTTTAATTCTTTTTTTCTATTGTTTTTATATTTATCTAAACTTGTTTTTCATAACTCTCAGGCCTTGCTTCCAGCTAGAGTATATAAAGAATCTATACCTTGCATTTGTTTTTTTATATCTCCTGAGTTTATATTTTTAATTGCTGTTTTATATGTTTCACTATCAATTGGAAGATTTACATAATCTCTTAAAATCTCATTTTTAGTTGTAATTATAGCTGTTTCTAAGTCTTTAATTTTATCACAGTGTCAATTTTTATCAGGAAATTTTAAATAATTTTGTCAGATTTTATTTAAAACTCTACTTTCAAAAATATTATTTTCTATAGCAAAATCATACTCTGATAACTCAGCTACTTCTTTAAAATCTTCTATATCATTTTTAAAATCTTCAAAATTTTTATCTTTGTTATTTAAAGATTCCTTTATATTACTTATATATTCTTCTGTTGGTAGGTATGTTAAGTCTTCTCATCTTGATAAGATATGATCATATTGAGGATTAAAATTTTCAGGAGTAAGATTTGCAGTATCTACTTTATCAGGATTAAAATTACCAAAAATATTTTGAGCTTCTTTTTTTTCTTTATTTAAGTCTTCTAGAGATATATTTTTAGAATTATATTCTTCATCTAGCTCTTGATTTTGTTTTGCTAATTCAGGATTTTCTAAATGTGCATGGGGATTAAATTCCATATTTTTACTATTAAAAAAATAACTATAAATATAGTGTATCATATTTATAGTTATTTTTACAAATTTTTGTATATTTTTTATTTTGCAACAAAATCTGGATCATAAGATTTAACAAAAGGTAAGAGAGCCATAATTCTTGCTCTTTTAATTGCTTTTGCTAATTTCTTTTGATTTTTAAGAGATACATTTGAATAATATCTAGGAACTATTTTACCAAATTTAGTAATATACTTAGCTAATAGTTCAATATTTTTATAATCAATATTTTGCCCTTCTAAAGGACATACTTTTTTTGCCATAATAATTTATGTTAATTTTTAAAATTTTGGATATAAAACAAAAATTAATTAATTTTTGTAATTTTATAATATTTAGAAACTATCTGAATCAATTCAGTCAAGCTCATCTGTAGATGATTCAGAATTATAATCTGATCTTTTGTCTAAAAAAATAATATTTGAAACAACTATTTCAGTTTTGTATATTGTATCACCATCATCTTTTTCAATTTTTCTAGTTTTAAGTCTACCTTCAGCATATACTAACTTACCTTTTTTAACAAAAGACTCTATTCTTTCAGCTAAACTACCCCAAGCTACACAATTATTAAATTCAGCTTCTGATTGACTTTCTCATTCAGCATTTTTATAATATCTATTTGTTGCAATTGTAAAAATTGCAACTTTTTTCCCACTTTCAGTTGTTTTCACTAAAGGATCTCTAGTAATATTACCAATAAGTATAACCTTATTTACTGTTCTCATCTTATTTCTAATTTAAATATTAAATTTATACTTCTTTTTTAGTGAACATATATCTCCATATATTTTTACTAACTAGATTAATTTCTTTTGAAATATTTTTAATTTCTTCTCAATTCATTTCTAAATCCATTAAAATATAGAAACCAGTAGTTGATTTATTAATTTTATAAGCAAGTTTTTGCTCACCAATAATTTCTTCTTTTTCTACTTTTGCAGAAAATTTTTCTAATATAACCTTTAAATTATCAATAGAAGTTGTTTTTTCTTCTTCTGATAAACTAGGATTTATTATAAACATAAGTTCGTAATTTGACATGTTTTCCTATGGGTAAAATCTTTTTATTATTTTTTATAAAAAGAAGGATATAAATATTACTTTTTTATTTAAAAAGTAAAGCAAGTTTATATAAAATCTTGATTTAGTCAAAAGAAAAAATATCTTTTTATATTAGTTTCTTGTAGGTTTTTTTCATAAATATATAAATATGGTATCCCTGATAGGAATTGAACCCATGCTAACCAAGGTCCGCAGCCTTGTGCTCTTCCACTGAGCTACAGGGACAAAAAATTTTATTTTTTTCTAAAACAGTATTTTATCAGATGCTCTTTAATTATAATAAATTTATTAAAAAGTAAATAAATAAATATTTTTTATAAAATTAGGCTTTATTTTGTTTTTTATATCTTTATATGTTAATATATAAATATATATATATTTTATAATAATGAATTTATGACTCTTGATATATTTAAATCTCCGGAAACTGAATCAAAAATTGAGAAAAAATTTGAGAATGATTGATATAATTGGGAACAAGTTAAGCAAGATCTTGAGGAAATTAACAATTTAAAAAAAATTGATAGACATTTAGATAATCTTGAGGATAAAACATGAGATAATATTGAAAAATATTATAAGTATTTATTATCATTATATACTAAAAATAATACTTTAGATAAACCAAAAGAAATAGATTTACAAAAAGTAAAAGAAGTAAACTTACAAAAAGAAAAAGAAAAAAAGAAGAAAAAAGCAGAAGTCCTTTTAAAAAAGGAGCTTAGCTGAATTCCTATTATTTGAAACTTACTAATTGGTGCTTTTTGATTGACAAAAAATGCTAAAAAAGAAGATGCAAATTTTTTTGATAAAATACTAGGGTCTTTGTGAGCATGAATACTGAGTTTTTTTAGCTCTAATATTTTTAAAAAATATAAAGAAAGTATTAGTTGATTAGAGGATATTCAAATAAAAGCACATATAGAAAATCCTATGACTATTCCTGATAATAAAGAATCTATGGAAAATAAAAAAAGAAGATATGAACAAATAGGATTTTCTATAATCAAGCAACTAGCAGATGCACCTTTCAATCCAAAGGATAATTCACAATCTTCCTATGAACTAATAAAATCTAAAAATTTGAGTCATAAAACACTGAAAAATTATACTCCTTCTACAGAAGAATTAAAAAAATTTAATCTAGATATAGAGCAATTTAATTTAGTTAAAGATAATATCTGATCCCCAGAAACAAGAGTTTTTTTAGATAGTATTTTAAGTGCACAAACCTTAGAAAGGTTAAGTAAAAACACAAAAGTAGTAAAGATGTTAACTGACTTGTGAATTGATGATATTGCAAACTTAAACTGGAGAACTTTGGAAATAGAAAAATTAATGATTTTAACTTCTCTGTCTGCTTCTTCAATAGTTATAAACTGAATTAGTATTATGTGAGATGGGATTAAAACAGGTTTATCAAAAATATTAAGTTCTATTGCAGATATTGATTTAGATGTATTAAAGAAGGACTTTGAACAAGATATAGAAGTTTTTGAAAAAGAGGTTATTAGTAGAGAATTATTTTTAAAAATAATGGAAGCCCCCTTTTTGGGAGAGTCAAATAGTTTTGATATAGATAAAGAAGACTTGAAAAATGAGCTTAATATAGATGATAATAGTAAGCTAGAAGATACTAATCAAATAGAAAAATTATTAAAATTTAGAGACTTTGTTGAAACTGATATATTAAATAATGAAAGATATCATTTATGATATAAAGATATAATTATTGAAAATATTTCTTTAAAACATTTGCTAGAGCTATATATAATATTTGAATGAAAAACAGAAATTAATGGTACATTAAATTCATCAACTATCTATACTTGGATAATAAATATACTAAATGATTGATGAGACAGATGATGATATTTTGTTTGAATTAAAGAAAATATTATTGGAGAAGCAAAGAATATAAAACAAGAAGACAAAGATTTATTAAAATTATTATTAAAATTTACTATTGATAAATTATTTTTAGATAATCTAAAAAAAATAGCAAAGGAAACATTGCAAGCATGAAAAGAGATAGCTAGAAATAATCCTGAAATATCAGCTATAATAGCATGAATAATTTTAATTGCAATGATTACTCCAGTTTGAAGATTTATATCAGTATTAACCCGTATATTGGGACTCAAATGAATTACTTTATTAGCTTGATCAGGAGCATTTGCTCTATTTTATAATTATATAAGAATTGATCAACAAAATGAGCTTAAAAAGTCACAAAATAACCTTTGAATAGATATAGAAAAAATTTTAAAAGAAGAAAAAGAAGCTAGTCAATAAAAAAGTCTAGCTTCTTTTTTTTAGTAAAACTTTTCTTGCAATTATATTAAAATAAACTAAAATAAATTAGATAAATTCTAAATAAATTATAATGTTTATAAAAATACTAAAATATTCAGTAAAAAATATATTAAGAAATAAGTTTCTTAGTATATCTTCAATTCTTGTTTTAACTTTACTTATGTTTTTTATAAACTTACTACTTGTTGTGCATTCTACAAGTTTCAAGATTATAGATTATGTAAATAATAAGATAAGTATATCTCTCTATCTCCAAGATGGATTTGATAAAAATTCAAAAGAAGTTATAAATTTTATGTCAAATTTTAGAGAACAATTTTCAAATTCAAAAATTGTATATAAGTCAAAAGAAGAGATTTTAGAAGAAATTAGACAAAAAGATCCTGAGCTTGTTAGGATTTTGGAAAAACAAAATCCTCTTCCAAATACTATAATAATTTCACAAATTCCAATTTCTGATTATGATGAGCTAAATTTTCTTATTGAAAATAAGCTATATTTATTTTCAGGAAATGAAAATATAAAGTGAGAATGAGAATCTTTTGCAAGTTATAAAGCTCAATATAAAAGAATTACTTCAATTGTTAATATATTAACAACTATTTGAATATGACTTTATATCATAATAGCCATTTTTATTTTTGCTATTTGAATAATAACTTATTCAATTATTGGTAACTTTATTTATTATTATAGAGATGAAATTTATATAACAAAATTGGTTTGATGAAGTAAAATATTTATATATTGACCATTTTCTTTTCAAGGAATACTGTATTCTATAATTGCATTTTTTATAAGTTTATCCATTTTTTACTTATTTATTGAATATTGAATTACTTTAATATTTTGAACTGAGTATTCTCTTGATTTTGTATTTACAAATGCAGAAATTATATTTCCTATACAACTACTTCTATTTATACTTATTTGAGGTCTTAGCTGATACTTTTCATCTAAAAAGTATATAAAATAAAAAAATATGTTTTTTAAAACTTACTGATTATTGTGACAAAATGCTAGAAATTTGAATTATATAAAAGAATATAATACAAAATTTGCTAGAAGATTAGCTGATTCAAAATTAAAAACTAAAGATTTCTTAAATACTAATAGTATTGCTGTTCCAAAAACTATTGAAATAATTGCGAGTCACAAACAAATAAACAACAATATTTTTGACAGATTAGAGCCACCTTTTGTTATTAAACCAAATGGTTGATTTTGAGGTAAGTGAATTTTAATTTTTGATAAAAAAGATTCTAATTGAAATTATATTACAAATGATAGACAATCTTTCTCAAAAAAAGATTTACTACTACATTTTTCTAATATATTAGATTGATTTTATTCTATTTCTTGAAATAGAGATAAGGTTATGATTGAAAAGAAAATAGAACTTGATGAAGAAATAGAGCTTTTAGGTAATTTTTGACTTCCCGATATTAGAATTATAACTTTTAATATGGTGCCCATTATGGCTATGCTTAGGGTTCCTACAAAGCAATCAAAATGAAAGGCAAATCTTCATGCTGGAGCTTGTTGAGTTTGAATTGATATTTGAACAGGTAAACTTACTTTTATAACTTCAAAATGAAAAATAATAAAATCAATTCCTGGGATTTGAGATGTCAGAGGTTTAAAATTACCAAAATGGGATATTGCCCTTGCTTTGGCTGTAAAGGTTCAACAAGTAACAAAAATTTGATATATTGGTTGTGATATTGTTTTGGATAAAAGAGATGGTCCACTTATTTTAGAATTAAATATTAGACCCGGTCTTGATGTTCAAATTGCAAATATGGCCCCATTAAAAGATAGGCTTCAAAAAGTAGAATGAATTTTTGTCAATTCAGTTGAAAAATGAGTAAGATTATGAAGGGATTTATTTTCATGAGATATTGAAGAAAAAATTAAAAATATAACTTGAAAAAAAGTTTTATGAGCAAGGGAATATATGCATTTCAATTATAATCAAAAAAAGTATAAATATTTAGCAGATGTAAAACCAAGTAATATAAAAAGTTATATTGACAAAAATTTTGCAATAAATGTTTTAAATATAGATAAAATATTTATTGATAAATGATTTATTAAATTAGAAATATACTTACTTTGAGAAGAAAAAAAAACCAAATTTATAATAAGAGATTTATGAAATGTAAATATTTTATTATGATTAAATTCTTTAAGAGGATTTTTGCTTGACCCTTTTAAGTATAAAAAATGAGAATTACCAGTTTGAGACAACAGCTCGCAATCAGGTAAAAATACTGCCATAAAGAAAAACTATGAAAAATTAGTTAAAAAAATTGATTGAGAACTTATTTCTATTGATAAAAAACTTTTAATTTTAAAATCTATTACTCCTATAAATTTAAAAGAAGAAAAACAAAAATTTATAGAATCTAACTGAGAATATATTCCAAAATTTAAATATAAAAAATTTAGTCATGATTTATGAGAATTAAAAAAACAACTAGAAAAATTAGAAATTTCAGATATTCCTTTAGCATCAATTTATAAAAGAAAAAAAGATGAAATCTTAAATAAAATCCTTTTATTAAAATCTTTTCAAAATAAAGAATATAAAGATTTTACCTATTATTCAAAAATAATTTACTGAGGATTAAATTTACAAAATTTAGACTATATAAATAATATACTTGAAAACAAAGAAAATATAAAAGAAGAAATAGAATATTTATCATTTGAGGAAATAAAAGATTTAGTCAAAAAATTTAATCATATCTACAATATAAATATTATTTTTAGAAAAGGACAAAAAGCTGCAAGATTTGTTATATCAGGAAATGTTTTATACATTAGGGAATGAGCAAAAGTTTGAAAAAAAGAGCTTAGATCTATCATTGCTCATGAAATAGAATGACATTATTTAAGAAAAATAAATTGAAAAAAACTAGATTATAGTATTTTTTGACATGGAACATCTGGATATCTAGAAATAGATGAGTGAATATCAATATATAATCAAAATAGATTTTTATCTAAATATGATAGAAAGTTTTATTGAATATTTGAAAGATACTATTTTACTAACTTTGCATTAAATAATTCTTACAAAGCATTACTTAATAAAATGATAGAATATTACAGTTGAGATTTAGATAAAGTTTTTACATATATCACAAGATTAAAAAGATGAATGAGTAAATTTTCAGATGAGGGATGTTTTACAAAAGATTTTGTTTATGTTAATTGACTTATAAAAATCGAAGATTTTATAAAAAATTGATGAAAACTGGCAGAATTATATATTTGAAAAATTTCATTAGAGGACTTAGAAGAAGTAAAAAAATCTTATTTTATAAAATTTGATTTTAAAGGACTTATAATACCATTTTTTATTAAAAAATAGTACAGAATTTTGAGATGAGACCGGTCTCAGAGCACAAAAAAATCCCCTCTTCCAAATAGAAGAAGGGATTTTAAATTATAATCATTTATAAATATCTCATCTATATCATATATCTTCAATAATATTTCACTCAATATCTTCTTTAAAAATAACTCTAATTTGTCCTAATCTAACTCTATAATATCAATTTTTTCATACAAGTGGTTGAATATGTAATCATTCAAAATCATTTAACATAATTTTTCTAATAATTACTTCCAATTTATTTCTTATTTTAATATCAGTTTTCAATAAAAACTTCATCCAAGATTTAGTCATATTTATTTAATTGATTTTAAAAAATCTAAAACAATTTCTGTTTTTTCTCATACTTTTACAGAATTCCAATAACTTGTATCTTCATCATATTCATATAATGTATTTAGACTTATTACTTTTTTATTTCTAACTCTTTTTGCAATAATATCTGGAACTTCTACACTTATTATCACCATAATTTTCTAATTAAATTCTAAATATAAATTCATTATATTTTTTATTTAACTATTGTCAAATTAGAGCAAAGACCAGGCAGTTTAGACTTAGGAGACCGGTCTCAAGAGTAAGATCAGTCTCAGAATTTAGTTTAGTCTCAGAGATAAGAAATTTTACTTATCCTTAGTTTCAGTAAATGGTACTTTATTATTCAATAAATACATTCAATTAAACTGACTTATTTTTCATAATACTTCTTCACTTACATTATTTCATTTCATATTTATATATTTAAGATTTTCTAATCATTTTAAATATCAAAAGTCTTTATCTTCTAAATTATTATATGAAATATCTATTGTTTTTAATTTTGTATATTTTTCTATTCATTTAAGACTTGTTAAAGCATTATTACTTAGATTTAAGTGTCTAATTGTAATTGGCAACTTTAAATCTCAAATAAACCTAATTTTATTATTATTTATCTCTAAAGTTCATAATTTT
>CAZPIB010000007.1:0-12942 GCA_964586815.1 uncultured Candidatus Peribacteria bacterium
TAAATCCAAAACTTCTTTTTCTTTTAAACATCAAATTCATCATTTTTTTAAAAAACTATACTTCTCTTTCTAAGTATTTCATTGACTATCAAAAAAACTCACTAATTCTTTCCTTAAATCTTTAGATATTTTTTCAAAATTAATTTTATTTTTTTTATCTTTTGAATCTTTTTTTAATTCTAAATAATTTTTATTAAAATCTTCTAATAAAGATAAATCAATATTTTCTAAACTTTTTTCTACAAATAAAATATGTAAACTATCTAAATATTGTTTTATTTTATTATAATTTTCTTGCACTTCTCTATCTTTAATAATTACATTATCTCTTTGTAAATTATCTAAAGTTTTTCATTGAGGTTTCAATTCAAACCTCAAAGTCTTACTAATTTCATACTGCCCTGTAAATTCACTAAAATTATTTTTCATATCTCATAGATTAAATATTAAATATTTTTATATTATTTAATTTATTATTAAAAATGACATCTTAGCTTTGAAAAAACTATATAAAAATATAATTTATAATACTCTAAAACTAAAAAAATCAAAAAATAATTCTATATATAAAAGTCTAAAATTAAAAAATTTGATAATTTTTTAAAAAATTATATTATATCTTATATATATAAATAAGTTTATAATTATGAATATCCTAAAAAAATATAAAAAACATAAAAAAATAAGTAATATAAGTATTGTTGCTATTAGTTTAGTAGTTGCAGTATGAATTAATTTTTTAATTTTTAATACTTCAAATATTTTACCTAATTTAAAAGCAAATATTTTGCAGAATGAAATTAATAAAAATATTTGAGATATTTACCTTACAAAATATAATAATGATATTTTTTTAAAAACTAGTAACAATATAGATAATATAGAGAGTTTATCTTTATCTTTAATTTATAATCCAGAAAATCTTAAAATTATTGAAATAATTCCAAGACTAAATGCTGAGACATTAAAAATATCAAACACTCCTGGTATTTCTACAATTATTTTGAATTATAAAGAAATAAATAATATAAAAGCTTGAGAAAGAATTTTTACAATAAAAGTAGAAAAAAAAGATAATATAAAAGAGTCTTTAAATATAATAAATTCAAATTTTACAGATTCAAATAATAATACTTTTGAATTAACTTCTAGTTCTGTAAGTTTTTAATTATGTTATATGATACACATTGTCACCCAAATCTAGCTATAATTAAAGATACATATAAAATAATAAATAACTTTTTAGAGGAGAATCCAGAAGGTTTTTTAAATGTAATAGGAACAGATTTAAAAAAATCTAAAGAAGTAGTAAAGTTATCAAATAATTTTGAAAGAGTATTTTGTAGTATTTGAATTCATCCTTGTGATATATATTGATTAGACTTAGAGGATAGTATTCAAAAATTAGAAAAACTTTATTTGCAAAATAGAGAAAAAATAGTAGCATTTTGAGAATGTGGACTTGATTACTATTGGGAAAAAAATAAAAAGGAAGAACAAAAGTTGTTTTTTAGATCTCAAATAGAGCTAGCTAAAAAATACAATATGCCAGTTATTATTCATAATAGAGGAAGTAAAAATGATATTTTTGATATTTTAGTTGATACAAATTTTCAAAATTTTATTTTTCATTGTTATTCTGAAAATTTAGAATATGCAAAAAAGTTACTAAAATTATCTCCAGATTGCAAAATAAGTTTTAGTTGAATAATTACTTTTAAGAATGCAAAAGACATTCAAGAGACAGCACAAAATATTCCATTAAAAAATATCTTAATAGAAACAGATTCTCCATATTTAACTCCCACACCCTTTAGATGAAAACAGGAAAATGAGCCAGCATTTACTAAATATATTTTAGAAAAAATAATAGAATTAAGAGAAGAAAATCCTGAAATTATAAAAAAACAAATTTTTGAAAATAGTTTAAAAACTTTTTTAAACAAAAAAGAAATAAAAAAATTTTAAGAGTATTTATTATATAAATACTCTTAAAATTTTATTTTTTTATAAACCAATACTTTCTCTAATAGTATTTAGTTCATGTAAAAGTTGATCATCCTTTTTTATTAATTTTTCTAATTTTTTACAAGAATATAAAACAGAAGCATGGTTTCTACCATCAAATATATTTCATATTCTTTCAAAAGTGTAGTGCATTTTTGTTTTAAGTAAATACATACTTACTTGTCTTGGTATCATAAATTCTTTTTTTCTATTTGGTCAAAGAATTCATTCTTTTTCTATTCAAAAATGACTAGAAACCGCATCTATAATATCTTCATAAGATTTTATTTGGAATTTTGCTTTAATATTTTTTCTATTTGCTCATAAAATATCTGTTGTAAAACTTAGTTTTTTTAATTTTTGAGCTATTTTTGATAATTCTGGTGTTACTCAAGTTAATTCATATTCAGCAATTAGTTGATTTAGAATTCATTCAAGTTCTCTAATGTTTTCAGTCACATTTGTAGCAATAAATTCTGCCACATCTTGAGGAATCATAAATTCTCTTTCTCTTGCTTTTTCTTGTAGAATTGCAAGCCTAGTTTCATAATCAGGTTTTCAAATATCAACTGTAATTCCCCATTCAAATCTAGACCTTAATCTGGGTTCTAAATTTTCTAATTCTTTTGGAGCCCTATCTCAAGAAATAATAATTTGCTTATTATTATCATATAATAAATTAAATATATTATATAATTCATTTTGTGTTTGCTCTTTTTTTGCTAAAAATTGAACATCATCAATAATTAAAACATCAATATCTTTAAATTTAGCTCTCAGGAATTCAACTTTTCTTTTTTTAACTGCTGTTACATATTCAGTAATAAATTTATCAGCAGTTGTATAAACAACTTTTTTTCCTTTAAATTTTGAAAAAATTTTATTTCAAGTTGCTTGTAATAAATGAGTTTTACCTAATCCTACATCACCATAAATATATAATGGATTATATGATTTACCTGGATTTCTTGATACAGCATCACAAGCTGAATAAGCAAGTTGTGAATCTGGTCAAACAATAAAATTTGATAAAGAGTATCTAGAATTTACTGTTTTTTGTTCTTTCATTGTACTTCAAACTGCTGTATTTTGTACAGTTTTTCTTATTTTTCTATTTGATTCTTTAAAAAATTTAGTACAATCTATAGAATTTGTATTTGAGGGATTTTCAATATTTTTATCTATACTAAATTCTATTCTTTCAAGAGTTGGTATTTCTTTTTTTGCTGCATCTAGAATAATATCATAAAATTTAGCTTCAAGGTTATCTTTCATAAAAGTAGATAATACTCAAAAAGTTAATTTAGTTTCAGTATAGTTTATTAAAGATATTTTTCTAAAATATACTAAAAAATCTTGTTTCTTAATATTACTTATTAAATTAAGTAAAATGTTTTTTAGTATATAATGATTTTCCATATTTTTTTATTTTAAAACTAAATATATATTTTGTCCAGATATTTTTAATATACTCTTAATTTATTCATTTTTATATGTAAGTCAAAACAATAAAAAGATTTGACACTGTTTGATGTTCATAAAATGTGAACAAGCCACTTGTTTCTTTTGTACTATATAGGAAATCAGAGTTTTTAACATTTCAAGTAAGTTGTTTGTCAAAAAATAATTATAGTTTTTTGTATTTTTGACTTTATGTAAAAAAATAGATTTATATAACTTTTGTATTTTCTAAAAAATTAATTAATATAATTTTTAGTAAAATACTAATATAAAAAATATGTGTAGAAAAAATATAAAAGATATAATCACTAAGATAAATAAAATAATTTTAGAGAATAATCTTGAAAAAATAATAGAAATGACTTATTCATATAAAAATATATGAAAAAACTATTTTTATAATATTACTTTATTTGAAGAGTTTTCTTGAATAAAATATTTAGAGTGAGAAAAAATAGATTTCAATAATTTAAAAAAAACATTAAGTATAAAATTAAATAACAACATAAATAAAATTTTAGAATTAATTTCAAAATTAAAAAATATTGCACTTGATGATAAATGAAAAATCTTATATAAATCATTAATTTATATAAAAAATATTTTAAATATAGTTATTATTTGATTTGAATTTGAATTAGAAAAAGCTGGTTACAAAAGTAAATTAATTTTAGAAGAAAAAGAAAAAAAAATATTAGAAATAGAAAAAATAGAAGAATTTAATTTTTGATTAAAAGTAAAAAATAACCTTTCAGAAATAAAATTAATTCATGATTTTTTATTTTCTTTATTTGTGGATACTAAACATAAGATATCATCTTCAGAGCAACTTTTTTTCCTACATTATATCAATAAAATAAATACTCTTTTAGATGAAAAAGATTTAGAAATTAAGGTAATAAAAAAACAAAAAAATAACTATAAGTTTTTGGATAGAAGTATTTCAAGAGAAAATTATATTAAAATATTTAATTATATATTAAAGAATATATATTCTTTACCTCAAAAGGCTATAATAACTGATGCTGCTAGTATATATGATTGAGAAAAATTTTTAGAAATTCCAAATAAAGATACTCATAAAAATTTAGATACTAAAAGAATCTTAGAATTGATAGTTCATGAAATTGAAAGTCATTATATTAATTCTTATAATAATAAAATTATACTTTGAGAGTTTAGATGAGCAAGGAATCTTGAAAAAGAAGAATGACTAGCAAAAATAATGGAATCATTTCTGAATTTAGATAATAAATCAAACACTATTTTTGTACCTACATATATGGCAAAAATTCTTTACTCAGAAATATGTAATTGAGAAGATTTTTATAAATTTATAGAAATTTATAATAAAATGCATTCTCTTAATAGAAAGCCTATAGATGAATTTTTTAGACAAAAAAGAAATTATAGCCTAGAGATTAAATGAGGTCAACACAAAGATATTAGTTATTGAAGATGAATGCTAAAAACTTTGGATTATTTAAAAAATTGATGAGATTTTGCAAATTTATTTTTATGAAAAGTATGATTTGAGGATCTACTAAAATTAGAAAATATATCTAAAAATTATTTAGATAAAATTATGTTTCCAATATTTATTTGAGATATAATATATCTTCATTTAAAAGATAAAGAAAAATGAATAAATAAAGAGTTTGATTTAGATTTATTAGTGGGATATATAGAAAAAAAATATAATTTTAAATGAATAGAAAAATTTAATATTAAAAAAAGCATTAAAAATAAAGCACAAAAAATAAAAGAATTATTAATTTTTATAGATAATTTACCAAATTAATTAATAATATGTTATTATATTAATAATAAATATTATTTTAATAAGTTAGATATAATAATATGCTTGATATAAATAATCTAGAAAATTTTAATAATCCACTTGATACTATAATAGAAGAGATAAATTCTATTATTTTTTCTAAAGAAAAATGGATAGATAATGAATTTTATAAAATTCCTGAAATGACTTATAGTTATGAAAAAGTCTGAGAAAATAATGAATATATAATAAATAAAACATTATTTTCAGATTTAGGAGATTTAGATATAGAGGAATTTAAAAATGTAGATTGCTCTTGAAAAAAAGAACTAATTACTAAAGCTTGAAATACAGTAAGATCAAAAATCTTAGAAAAAATAGAAAAAATAGAAAAATATTTACAAAATTTTGATAAAATTGATTGATGAAATAATGAAGTCTTAAAAGCTAGAAAAGAAATAATAGTGTGAGGTTTGCTTGAAAATATCACATTTTTAAATATAGCTTTAGAATGATTAGATTTTGAAAAAGAAAAAGCAATTTTATGAATTTATTTTAAATTAGAAAATAATAAAAATTCTGATTTTTATATTGGTTTTAATAAAAGAAAAGAAAAATTAGAAAAAATTAATATACTGAATACTGAAGTTTTTTGAGAAAAAATTTCAAATAATAAAGAATATATAGAATGAAACCTGGATTATTTATTTGATAAATTTGAGGATTATAAGAAAGAGTTAAAATTATGAAAAATAGAAGAAAAAAGGCTATTATCAGAAAGTGAAAAAATTAGATATAATTATTATATTGCTAAATTGCAATGATTATCTTCTAGATATAAACCTAAAAAAAGAGAAAAACCTGAATCAGTGATTGATAAAAAATGGAAAGAGATAAAAATTGATATAAAGGATCTAAAAAATAATTTAAATCATAATTTAATTGCTATAGATAAACAATCTTGAAATATGCCTCATAGAGCATATTTTGATAAAGATATTTCATGTTTTACTGATACTTATAAATGAATAGCTATACCAGATAATAGTGAATTAAAGTTTAAATCTGCATATGATGTTGTTAGGTTAATATGACATGAAAGTGAACAACATTCAGTTTCTCAAGTTTCTCATGAACAATTAGTTTGAAATATTAGGTGAAAACAAAACTTAGAAGTTGTTGAGTGAGCTGCAATGCTTTGGGAAGAACTTTTTGAATATTGAGAAAATATGTATACTTATTGATTTGATAAAAATTGAAAGCAAGTAAAGATAATTGATCTAGAAAAAATATCATATGTTCAAAGCTTTCCCAAAACTATAATGGAAGAAATATTGACCGATGAAGAGTTTTTTGATTTTCTTGAATTACAACATAAAATAGAGCCAAATAAGATGTCTCCTCTTGATAGATATTTAAGATTTAAAAGAACAGGATTTCAAAGAAAAGATATAACCTATACAACTTGAAAATTAAAAGTAGCAAAATATTACAATGATATTATTACTTGAAAAATAGATGGAAATTTTTCAGATTTATATCTTTGAAAAGTTTGATTTGATGATATTAATCATATTAAAACTATTAAAAATAATATTGATAAAAAAAATGAAAAATTAAATGAAGAAAGTAAGATAAAATTACCAGAAAATTTATTTTTTGCAGAATCTACTTATTTTTCAGTTATAAAAAAGGAAAAATGAGAAAAAGTTACTTCAGAAAATTTTTATAATTATTTACAAAAAAAATATCCACCTTTAAATATTACTAAACAAAAGATAGATTCTATTAGTTTTTGATTTAAAAAGCAATTACTTTGAATTGTAAATAATCTTTATTTAGAGGTAGATATTTATAATAAAAGAAAAGAAGTTAAGAAAAAAAAACAAAAAAGATATTAAACTATATATAAAAAAATATTAGAAGACAGCTTCTAATATTTTTTTTGCAATATTTCTAGGTTTTCAAATGCTGGGAAAGTGATGCATTCTAATTCAAGGAGTTGCATTTACTTCAATGATTGCCCCTCTTCCTTCTTTTAAAGATAAGCTTATATCTTTACAAAAAAAATCAACTCAGCAAAATCATAGTCATGTAAGTTTTGCTATTTTTATAGCTTCATTTTTTATTTCATTATGAATTTTGTCAGTCATATCAATTGCTAATCAGCCTGTTGAAAGGTTTTCATTTTTTCTTACTTTTATTTGTTTTTCATTTTCTAAAATATCTTGCATAGAATATCATTGTTCTTTTATGAAATCTATTGATTCTGAATCTATTTTTATTTTACTAATAACTGAATCATGATCTATTCATCCTCATCTTAAGGGGTTATTGTTTTCTATATCTATTAATTCTTTAATTGTGATTTTTCAATTTCAAATTATAAATGGAGCTATTCTTTTTGTTACAGCTTCAATTTTTCAATTAATAACTATTATTCTATAATCTTCTCAAAAGATTTGCTCTTGAATAACTACTCTACTAGTTTTTTCATTAGAAAAAGAATATTTTAATCATTTTTTCAATTCTTCTATATTTTTTAAATTAATTGCTACTCAATCTCAATGTGCTCAGTCTATTGGTTTTGTTATAACTGGAAAGTCTATTTTTAAATTTTCTAGTTTTTTTATTTCTAGTTCTGCTCTGTTTATATAAATACTTTTAGGAACTCTAATATTATTTTCTTCTGCAAGTAAATAAGTTAATTCTTTGTTTTTAACAACTTTAAATCAAAATGCTGAATTTAATCAACAATCAACAGATTTAAAATATTTTTTAACCTTACCCTTAGTTACTGAAAAAACATTATTTTCTATTGATAAAATATTTGTTTCTAAATTTTGATTTTTTGCCTCATTTATTATTATTGTTGATGAAATCCCCCAATTTGATATTAAATTCATTTTTTAAAGATATTTATTATTATGTTTTTGCTTAATTTATTTAAATATATTTTTTTATTTAAAATATTTATTTAATATATAAATTGCACTTGTTTTTTCTAAGTTATATTCTTCATTTTTTCCTGAAATAATTCAATAATTTTCAATATATTTTTGATTTATCACTCATATTATAATCAAATCTAAAAAATTTCAATATTTTTCTAAATTTTCTATTGTTTGGTGGATTCATTGTAGATAAACCATATCTTTTAAATTTGAATATTTTTTAATATATTTAAATCATCTAAATAGCCTAAAAATATTTCCAGTATACTTTTCAAGTAATTCTTTTAAAGATACATTATTGTTTATATATTTATAATGAAATTCTTTTTTATTTATTAATTCTACTATTCTATTTTCTCAAAAATATTTAGAAGCTAGAGAATATTCTAAAAACATAGCATATCATTCAAGTAAAACCTCACTTTGTGAAAATCTAATACTTCCAGATAATAATCATTTAGCATTTGAAAATTGAATACAATGTCAATCAATCTCATGTATTATTAATTCTAAAAGTTTTTTTATATTTGCTTGTTTTTTTTGTGGTATAATAATTTCTCATCATTTTTCATTGAAATTAGTATGTATTATTGAAGTACTATTTCCAATTTTTACTTTCCAATTTTTTTCTAATTTCAAATATTTTAAAGCTTCTACAAAGTATTTTTTAATCTCTTGTGAACTTAGGATTATATTTTTATATTTTTGTATATTTTCTGAACTTAAAATTTGATTTTCATAATTAAAATAATTAAGTAAATAATTTTTATTTTCTAAGATTTGTCATATTTTTTTTAGATCTACTCAAAAATAATTATTTATTAAGTTAAATTTTTCTTTTTCATTTTTATTATAGAAAATTTCTATTATTTTTATAATTTTTGAAAAATCATCTAATCTTTTTTTGTATTCATTTTTATAATTTAGATCTAAAAATTCTGTTTTTTCTAAAATAGTTTTTATATTTTCTAATTCTATTTTTATAGAACTTATATTCTTTTTTAATTTTCTGATTTCTGGATAATTTACTTCTAATTCTCAATTTAAATAATCTTTATATGATAATTGATTATCTGTTTTAAATAAAACTATAGGATCAGTAAAAAATGGATATTTTTCTATTAATTTTATTATTTGTATATTTAAATTTATCATTTTTTCTAAAAGTATTATTTTTTATCTAATTTAGATTATCATAATTTAATTTAAAATCAAAATTTTTCTTGCCAAAAAACAAAAAACTATATAATGCTATTAAATATATTAATTTAATTTTAAAAAAATAATTATGATGTGATTTTTAAACTTTATGAAAAAAAGACCAAGTGATTTAACTATTAGACTTGGAAGGGTTATATTTGGTTTAATTCTAGTATGAAGTTTATATTATAATCTAATTTATAATGTTTCAGCAATAGATACTATTGATAAAAATTTCTTTTGGGTAGACTTGAGTGCTACTACAGTTGAATATATTAAATATTTCTTTATTTGAATCTGATTAGTTCCTTTGATTATGTGATTAACTAATATATGTTTACTTAAAAGTAAATACATAAGAATTGTTCAAGTTATTTTTTGAATTATGCTATTTTATATAGCTAATCAAATTATTATTTATGATGCTAATGCTTTAGATGTAGATGTATTAATTGGATTTATGTGACTTTTACCATTAATTGCATGAATTACTGGTAAATGTATTACAACTAACTGTATGAGATTTGCAGAAAAAATCACAAAAATTAGAATATAATTTTTGGTTTACTTATTTAGATTTTATACAATTACCTTTTTAAAATTTCCATTCTCATCAAATAAAAAAATTATTATTTTCATTTCAGTAATTATTTTGTTTAGAATAGTTAATTCCTAAAGATAATGTATCTGTTACTTTATATTGAACTCAAATAAATTTATTGATATCATCTCAAATTCCAAATTTAGTAGTATCACTATTTTTAGTATATCAAGCATTAATTCTTATATCTCAATTTTCAATATATCACTCTGCTCAAAATTCATTATATCATAATCATTTTTCATAAGATACATTTACTCAAGTATTATATCAATTTCATTGAAAGTCAAATCAAGCTCAAATGGATTGTTTTTTATTAAAATCTAATGTATTTATGTTTGTACTTCTTAAATTTATTCATATATCTCATCAGTATCATAAACTTCATTTTAAAGTCAGATTATTATTAAGCTGATATTCTCAAGATAATGTCATTCAAATGCTTCCTTCTCCACCACTTAGTCATTCATTTGATAAAATTCATCCTTTCCAATGTGTACTAGCTTGTCAAGATACTCAAAAATTAACTGTATATTTATCAGTATTTGTAACTTCTTTAGAATATGTAGCTGCAAGTGAGGCTGCTCAGTAAGAATTTTGTTTTCATGAAAAATATCAAAAATTATGTTCTGAAATATTAATAGCTGCTCACAGCTCTCCATTTTCTTCCCTACTTCATATCTTTCATTTTAAGCTAACTCCAGAAGAAGTATAGTTTTGATATAGTCAAGATCCATCATTTTTATGGTAAATAGTTCATTCTATGTCTCAGTTTCAAAATGACATAGATAATTCTTCAGATGATCAATTTTTAATATCCACATTAAATCAATCATTAATAATTAATCAATTTTTCCCAATTTCTTGTGATTCCCTTAAAGTATCAGATGTTCATAATGCAGAAACATTATTTGAAAATAATTTTGCTCACTTTGTTTGAAAAAATCTCAAAGGATTTCATTCTGGATCTGTAATCATTTTACTCAGTACAGTTGCTCATTTTTGATCTAAGTAGTTTGCCTGTAATTCTTCAAAGTTTCTTCACTCATAAACATTTCAATAATCTATCATTACAAAACTTCAATCTTCTCTTTTTAATATACTTACTGCATGTCCTCATCATCGTTCTCATCCAGAATTTGTGGATATCATTCAAGCAGTCATTCATATTCATTCTGCCAAGATCGATATTTCAGAATGAATATGCCTACAAATTCATCCTAATAAATTTTCATCAATAAGTGAATTCCACATTTGATCCTTACTAACATCTCATAATTTTCAATATAAAGAATGATCATAATTATCACCCATCTTATCTCAAACTGTTTGTAGTAATTTGATTTTATCAGATTCTGATGCATCTTTGTATTTACTTATTAATACATCTGTAACATTTTGTCAATTTTTTTCTGCTTCTTTAAAAGAGTCTAATATACTCCTAGAGGATTTTGTTAAATCTCTTCTCTCATTGATATCAATAATTCTTTGCGATTTATTTATATTACTATTATTATCTTGAGTTATATCATTAAGTTCTCTTTTTGTAATAATTCATAACTTTTCTACAAAAACAAGGTTACTATTTTGTTCTTCCAAAGAAGAAATCTTATTTCTTTTATCTTGAATTTCAGATGTTGTATTATAATTTGCAAAGTCATTAAAATTTCAAACTCTTTCAGCTCGTTTTTCTCATTCATCAAAACGGTTATTTCAATTTGCATCAAAATATAAGTGTTTACTTGTCACTGTTGGAACTTTAGTTTTTGTTATTGCTTCTGGTTTTTCTCTATTTATTTTAGAATATCAAACAGAAATACTTCAACTAAACCAATCAGAAATATTCTTTTTAGTGTTTGATGTATTTTTAACAGAAAAATCACTAGCATTATAATTTTCTCAATCTAATTTTTCTTGATACTTTTCAACTATTGGTCCTGACTCTTCTTCACCTAAAAAATCTATAGCATCATTAGTACTTTTTTGTTCTTCTTGAAATAGTAATTCTTCACTACCTTCTTCTCAAAAATTTCAATTTTCAATTGCTCACATATTTTATATATTATTAAATAATAAATCTAAATTTTCTTTTTCATTTTTTTCTTCTTCTCTTAAATTAGAAATTTTATTTTTTATTTCATTAATTCTTGAAATATTTTTTTCTTCTTTTGTATTAAGTAAATCTTGTTTAAAATTTTTTCAAATTTTATTAATATTTTTTTTATAATTATTTTTAATATAATTCCATCACTTTTTATCTTCTTCAAGAATTTTTATTAATTCTAAAATTTTTTTTGGGTTTTTCCCAGAAAAATTAAAAATCCTTTCTTTTTCTACTTTTGAAAAAGAAAGACTATTTTTAAGTAAACTAAATAAATAATATTTATTTGAAAACATACTTTTTTAATTATTTTATATAAACCTAAAATAAAGTTTACTATAAAAAGAAAAAAATTGCAAATAATCATCTAAATTCTTAAAAATATTTTTTATACTTTTATAAAAAGATAATATTTTAACTTTGAAAGTTATATTACACCTTTTTTTTATTGCAAAAAAGAAATTTTCTATATAATATTCTTGCAAGAGAAAGTATCTACTGCCAGAATTATCTGGGAGAGGAAAGTCTGGACATCATGAGAACAGCCTAAAGGATAACAACCTTGGTTTAGATATAATAAATAAAATCTAAATACCACTAGTGCCACAGAGACTATACTAGCCATTTATGGTGAAAGGTGAAAAGACATTCTTAGAATGTAGGCTTATATTTATATAAGTGTTGGTAAACTGTAGGTGATGCAATGGGAATGGTATTTCTATAGATTATTGTTCTCTATTTTTTTATAGAAATATACTCAGCTTGAGGTTTGAAGTAATTCAAATCCTAGATAGATTGATACTTAGATACAAAATCCGGCTTATTACTCTTGCATTTT
>CAZPIB010000007.1:13042-22418 GCA_964586815.1 uncultured Candidatus Peribacteria bacterium
CAAAAACTTGAGAAACATTTTTTTCTAGTTTTAATTATGATCCAAAAACTTGAGATAAATTAGAGATTAGAAAAGATGATAATCAACAGTCTATAAAACAAAGAATTAATGATTTTTATGAAAAAACTATTCCAGCAATTAAAGAATATGAATGAGAATGAAACTTGATAAAAATTGATGCAAATAATTGTATAGAAAGTGTTACAAAAGAAATGATTAAGAAATTAAATTTAAAATAATTCTTTAAATAAATAATATATGTTATATTGATTTCAGCTAGGTAGAGAATTTAAGTTAAGTATTGCTGAATTATTTTCTGTTTTTCCAAATATGGAAATTATTTATAGTGAAAAAAGTGTAATGATTATAAATCATATTTCTGAAAAAGATATTATGATAAATAGTTCAATTTTAGGTTGAACCATTAAAATATTTGAATTAAAAATGTTTAGCGATACAGATTCAATTTTGTATCATATTTGAGAATTGTGAGAAAAATATGAAAACAAATTTAATTATTGATTAAATATTTTTGGTAATCAAAAACTTAAATTGCCAAAAATTCTTATGAATGTAAAAAGACATCTTAAAGCAAAAAAAATAAGCTCAAGATTTGTTAATAAAAATGATTCAAATTTAAGCTCTGCTCAAATACTTTGAAATAACTTATTAAAAAGATGAGAAGATTTCAATATAGTTGACTTAGGATGAATTTTTTATTTTGGTAGAACTATTTGGGTTCAAGATATTGATGCATATTCTGCTAGAGATTATGGTAAATCAAGAGATATGGATATTTGAATGTTACCACCAAAATTATCACAAATAATGATTAATTTATCAAGAAATTGAGATGAAATTGTATCTAAATTATATGATCCTTTTGTATGACTTGGAACTATATTAATAGAATGAGCTTATATGGGAATTACTGATTTATTTGGGAGTGATTTTAATCCAAAAATGGTTCAAGAATCTAAATCAAATCTTTGAAATTTACAATCTAAATTTTCTTGACTAAATATACAAATTATAGAATCAGATGCTAGAGATATAAATGAAAATACTTTTTTACAAAATAATAAAATTGACTCAATAGTTACAGAGTGATTTTTATGAGAAATAATGACTCAAAAAAATATTAATTTAGATAGAATAAATATTCAAAAAAATAATTTATCAAAATTATATCAAAAATTTTTTTCTGGATTGAAAGAGATTTGATTTAAATGAAGTATAGTTATTTGTTTTCCATTTTGGGATATAAAATGAAAATATGTGTTTTTTGAAGAAATATATGAAATATTAAATAATTATTGTGAAACTATCCCTTTATTCCCTTTAGAATTTGATTTTTCAGAGACTAAATCAGGAAGCTTATTATATAAAAGACAAAAACAACTTGTTTGAAGAGAAATTTTTAAACTAAAGATAAGAGGTTAATTTTTTTAAATTAAAACTCAATTTAAAACATATTTATCAAGTGACAATATTTTTACTTTTACTATATCTCAAATATTAATTCAATCTTTTTTATCAAAAAATACTTCTTTAAAATTTCTAGTTCTACCAAAAAATTTTCAATCTCTATCTCAAGAAATAAGAATTTCTTCTATTTTTCAAATCATTAGATTATTTCTTTTATGAATATCCTCTAAAAGAAGTGAATTTAATTTATGCCATCTTTTAGCTTTTATTTCATTAGATATATTATCTGGATAGATTTTTGCAGCTATAGTTCCCTTTCTTACTGAATATCTTGCATTATAGACAAAATCAAATTCGCAATTTTCATATGCTTTTATAGTATCAAAAAACATCTCTTCAGTTTCATTTGAGTATCAAACAATTATATCAGTAGAAATAGAAAAATATGGATCTCTTGATCTTAAATATTTAACCATTTTTTCAAAATCTTTATAAGTATGTCTTCTATTCATTTGTCTTAACATTTTATCATTTCAAGACTGAAGTGCAAAATGCAAATAATTACAAGTTTTTTCTAAATCAAAATGAGCATCAAGAATATCTTGAGTCATATCATGAGGATTACTTGAAGTAAATCTTATTCTATCAAGTCATTTTATTTTATCTAATTTTTCAAGTAATTCTCTAAAGGGTGATTTTTTAAGTCAGCAATTCCATTTAGCTTTTTCTTTATTCCAAAATTTTTTATCTATAAATTCCTTTCAATAAGAATTTACATTTTGTCATACTAAAGTTATTTCTTTTGCTCATTCGCAAACTACTCTTTTTGCTTCTAAGATTATATCTTTTACTGTTCTTGATTTTTCTCTTCATCTAGTCTCTGGAACAATGCAATAACTACACATATTATCACAACCAGTTTGAATAATTATAATAGCTTGAGCAGGATTTTCTCTGAATTGTTTTTGTTTTAAATAATCATCAAAACTATGATCTTTTCAAATTGATTCTCAAAAAATATGAGTTAATTGAAGGGGTAAATATTTTATATCTTCAATTCTAAGAGTAAAATCTAATTTTTCTGCAAATCTTGGGAATAATTTATCATCATTATTTAATATTTCATTTTCCACTTTTATTTTTGTAATCTTTTTTGCTTTATTTTTATCTCTTTTATATTTTTCTAAATATTTTGAATTAAGGCCAGTTTTTCTAACCATACAACCAGTTACTCATAATAGAATTTTTTTATTATTTTCTATATTGTATTTCTTTATTTCTTCTGCAAAACCAAATACCTTATCTTCCCCTTTTTGTCTTACACTACAAGTATTTAAAATAATTAAATCAGATTGCCTCCAATTAACTACTTTAAAAAATCATGATTGTAATAAAATCATATTAATTTTTTCTGAATCAGCTTGATTCATAGCACATCAAAATGTTTGAATAAAATATTTTCTCATCTATATTATTATAATTTAAAATATCATATTTTTTTTAAAATAAAATTATTTACTTTTTCTAATATTTTTGATTTTTTATATTTAAAAATAAATAATGCTGATAATATTCAAATTATAAGTCCAGCAATAATATCAAAAAACCGATGAATTCAACCAGCTATCCTTGAAAAATTCATAAGTAGTACAAATATTAAAAATATGTATCATATTTTTTTGTATCCAGCCAAAAATAATCAAGTTAGAAATGCTACTGATATTGCAGCATGATCACTTGGAAAACTTGGATTAGGTATACTATTTAGAATAGGATTAACTATATTTTCTGGTCTTTCCAAAAAAAAGATAGATTGAATAATATAATTAATAATTACTACTAATAAAATTCAGTAAAATATATTTAATAAATCTATTTTTTTTTCTATATTTTTTTGTTTAAATGTAAAATATAGCCATGTAAAAACTAAAAAAATAGGTAAGAAAAAAATAGGTCAATCTGCTAATATTGAAATAATTTTTTCTAAATTATTTTCAATTATAAAGCTTGTAAGAAATTCATTTACATTATGATTTATACTTAAAAATATATTTTCCATAAAAATTTATTATTCAACTAAGACAAAATTATTTTATTTAAAAATACATAAATTTCCAATTTTAATTAGAAAAAACATAAATTTATAAAATTAAAAGTTTTTAATTTTATAAATTTATGATATAATAATATTATATACTTATTTAAAAATATTAAAATAATGAATTATATAGTTATTATTTCTCTTTTATTAGTTATAATTATAGCTTTTTTTATGGTAATATTTTTTGTGAGAAAAAGAGTAGATTTTAAAAGAGCTTTAAATTTAAGTTTTTTGAGAGTTACTTTACCTAAAAAAGAAAGTGAGTTAGATGAAAAAAAAGAAACAACAAAAGATTTTAAGGAAATGATTGGTCTTATGGAGCAGTTACTTTCTTCACTAAAAAGTATTTATTCAAATACAATTATTTCAAAAATTATTGGACAAGATATAATTAGTTTTGAATATATTTCTCACAAAGATGAGATTCTTTTTTATGTTATTGTACCTAAAAAACATAAAATTTTAATAGAAAAACAAATAAATTGATTTTATGCTGATGCTGTAATTGAAGAAACTACTGAATTAAATATTTTTGAAAATAAAAAATTTATAGAGTCTACCTATATAAATACTTCAAAAGATTTTTTTTACCCAATTAAAACTTACCAAAAATTAGAAAGTGATCCTATTAATAATATAGTAAATGCACTTTGAAAACTTGAAGAAGATGAATCTGCTATTGTTCAAATTATATTAAAACCAATAGATGATGATTGGCAAAAAGAATGTAGTAAAGCTAGTTCAATAATTATGAAATGAAAAAAAACTTGATTATCACTTAATCCATTTAAAATATTAATTTCTATGATTGCCATGTTTTCTACTGAAGACAAATCACAGGAAAAAAATGAAAATGAAACTTCTGCTCTAACTCAAGAAAGAGCAAAAACAGTTGATGAAAAAGCTGATAAAACTGGTTATAAGGTAACTATTAGAGTTATTGCTGCTTGAAACAATAAATCTATGGTAGAAGCTGAGCTCAAAAATATTACTTCATCTTTTACTCAGTTTTCTCATCCTGATTTTAATTGATTTACTAATAGTTTAAACCACTCTAAAAAATCTATTTTAAAAAATTATATTTTTAGATTTACAAAAAAACCTTTTTGGCTTAAAGAGATGATATTAAATACTGAAGAGATTGCTTCCATATTTCATTTCCCACATATAAAATATAACCAAAATCCAGAAATAAAATGGCAAAATTTTAAACTTGTTAAAGCTCCAAATAATATTCCAAAAGAGTGAATACTTATCTGACATAATATTTATAGGTGAGTAAAAAAAGAAATAAGAGTAAAAAATGAGGATAGATTTAGGCATTTTTATGTTATTGGGCAGACTGGTACTTGAAAATCAAGTATTTTTCAAACAATGATAAGGCAAGATTTAAGAGAGTGAAAATGAATTTGTATTATTGATCCTCATTGAGATTTAGTAAATGATATACTTCCCTTTATTCCAAGACAGAGAGCTGATGATGTTATTCATTTTGATCCTTCAGATCTTGATAGACCTATGGGATTAAATTTACTTGAAGCAAATAGTCCAGAAGAAAAAGAACTTGTTGCAATGGATGCACTAAATATAATGATTAAGCTTTTTTGAAATGAAATATTTGGACCTAGACTTCAAGATTATTTTAGAAATGCAATTTTGGCTTTAATGGATTATCCTAGTTGAGGAGCCATTACTGATGTTGTTAGAATGTTTACTGATGAAGAATTTCAAAAAGATAGAATTAGACATGTAAAAAATCCTATTGTAAAAGCATGGTGGGAAAAAACTTATGCTTCAATGTGAGATAGAGAAAAACAAGAAATGATTCCTTATTTTTCTGCAAAATTTGGTCAATTTATTACAAATAAAATGATGAGAAATATTATTGGACAAACAAAAAGCTCCTTTGATATTTTAGATATTATGCAAAATAAAAAGATTTTACTTGTAAATCTTAGTAAATGAAGACTTTGAGACCTAAATTCAAAATTACTTTGAATGATGCTTGTTTCAAAATTACAAATGGCAGCAATGAGAAGGGATAATATTCCAAAAGCAGAAAGATCTGATTTCTTTTTATATATAGATGAATTTCAAAATTATGTAACTGATTCTATTGAATCAATTTTATCAGAAGCCAGAAAATATAGACTTTCATTAAATATTGCTCATCAATATTTATGACAATTAGAGCAATCAGATGCACTTACTAAATCTAGCTTAAATTTGAAACAAGCTATTTTTGGTAATGTTTGAAATGTTATGAGTTATAAAATATGACCTGAAGATGGAGAATTTATGGCAAAATACTTTGCTCCAACTTTTTCTGATATGGATTTAGTAAATATGGATAAATTTAAATCTGTAAATAAAATTGTAGTTGATAATCAACCAACAACTCCATTTTCTATGATTCCTCTTAATCCATATCTTGAAACTTGAGATTTAAAGGTTGCAAAAGCACTTAAAGAGCTTTCAAGACTTAAATATGGTAGAGATAAAGATTTTGTAAGTAAGGAAATAGAATATAGAATTTGAGTTATATAGAAATATAATTTAATTAATAAAAATGAAAGTAGAAATAAAAAATTTAAAATCTGAAATTCAAAGCTTAAAAGATAAAAATAAAAATCTTGAATTTAAGCTAAATATTGCAAAACTTTGGATGATAAAAGAAATAACACAATCTATAAAAAAAATTAGTAAAAGAAAAATTAGTAAAATGACTTTTGAATCAAAAAATAATTTTGCTAATAATAATTTAGAAGAAATAATTAGCAAAAAAATAAGAAAGTATTTTTGAGATTTTATTTTGATGAATTTAAACTATTCAATTATTGAAAATATTATTTCTGCTGAAATAGCTTTTTATCAATTAAAACAAAATCAAAATTTTGATGGATTTGCTGTTATTAGTTCTTATCATAAAGCTCTTGATTGAATTATTGAACAATTTATAACAAAATGATATAGAAAATTTGCAAAAAAAAGCAATCAAATATATCTTAGAAAAAATGATAGTCTTGAGAAATCTTTTCATTCTATTGTAAATAAAGGCTATATTTTAAGTGCTTGAAGATTATTTCATATATTAAATAATATAAAAAATAAGCAAGATTTATTTGATTATTCTCAAAATTTTAAAGATTATTTAGATAAATATATTTATTTAAAAGAAGTTTTAATTAATTGTGATTTTTTGAAAAATTATAAAATAATTATTGACCTAGAGATTTTATGAAAAAAAAGACATTCTGGTCAAATTTCTTTCTTGCAAACTAAAAAATCTAGAAAATTATTAATTTGAGATTTAAAGGATAAAAAAAGTCTTATTTATATGCTTTTATCAACTCAAGATATGGAATATTAAAACTAAAATTTGTTTTTTAATTTTTTTATTTATAATATAAATATATTTAAATTTTAATAAAAAATTATGAAGAATATTATAAATATAGTTTTATTATCCCCTGTATTAATATATGTAATATTATTACTTTTAAATTCTCAACTATTAACAATAAAAGAAAATGTAAATCTGTTTTGGATTTGGAATTTGGAACTATCAGTGATAGCTATCATTTCAGTATTTTTTGTATCTTACATATTTTTAATATATTTTTCAGGAAAATTTTTTTCATTTTCTATAAATTCAAAAAATAAGTTTTTAGAAGAAGAAAATTTAAAATTAAAAGCTAAGCTTTCGGATTTAATACCAGATATTAATAAAAATTTAGATGTAAAAATTAAAGTTTTAGTTGATGAATTTAAGACTCTAACAGATAAAAGTTTGGAATTACATAAAAAAGAAACAAATAAAGTTTTGTGAAACCTAGAATTTGAAATAAAAGATTTAAAAGAAAAGCTTAATAAAAAATAAATTTATAAAAATGTTATACATTGTTGCAACACCAATTTGAAATCTGTGAGATATAACCTATAGAGCTGTAGAAACTTTAAAAAAAGTAGATTTTATTGCTTGTGAAGATACTAGAACTAGCTCTATACTTTTAAATAAATATGAAATACAAAAACCTCTAATTTCATTTCATTCTCACTCAGGAAAAGTAAAAACTGATAAAATAATTGCTCAATTAAAAGATGGAAACAATTATGCTCTTATTTCTGATGCTTGAACCCCTGGTATTTCAGATCCTTGATATATTTTGATAAAGCAAGCTATTGAAAATGATATTGAAATTATTCCTATTCCTTGAGTAACAGCTTTTACTACAGCTTTGATGTGAAGCTGAATGCAAATGAATCATTTTTTATATTTAGGATTTTTACCTATAAAAAAATGAAGACAAACACTTTTTAATAAATTAGTTGAAAGAAAAAAAGATAAAAAAATATCAGAAACAATAGTTATTTATGAGTCAGTTCATAGGATTATTAAAACTTTAAAGGAAATGATAACTTATTTTTGAGAAGAGCATTATATTGTAGTATGAAGAGAGTTAACTAAAAAATTTGAAGAATTTAAAAGATGAGAATTAAGAAAGATTTTGGATTATTTTGAAAATACTCCTTGAAAAGTTAAGTGAGAATTTGTAATTATGTTTTAGTATTCACCTAAAATCTTAATAGTATCTGTAAAAAACTTTAGTTCTTCTAGAGCTTTTTTTATATTCTCCTCTTCTAGTTTTCACTCAAAACTCAAGAAAAAAATATATGAAAAAGGATCTTTTAAGTCAGGTATTGATTCTATTTTTGTAAGATTTATATTATTTGTAGCAAAAGATCAAAGACACTTATAAAGACTTGCTGGAATATTTTTTGATTTAAAAATAATGCTTATTTTAGAAGATTTTTTAGAAAATCTTATTTTCTCTGATTTTTTAGCAATTATAAAAAATTTAGTAGTATTTCATATTTGATCAGATATATTTTCTTTTATAATATTTAAATTATATATTTTTGCAGAAAGTTTTGATGCTATAGCTCAAGTATTTTTTAAATTATTCTCAAAAATAAATTTTGCTGCCCCCGCTGTATCATATTTTTTTTCAGGTTTAATATTATTTTTTTGTAAAAAATTATGAACTTGACTTAATGCTTGTTCATGAGAAAAAGCTACTTTTATCTTTTTTATATCTTTTTCAAGACTAAGTAGACAATGATTTACTTCTAAGTTATATTCTCAGATTATTTCATAATCATATCTTAAAAAATTATATATATTTTCATGTACACTACCAGCATATCAATTCTCAACTGGTAATACTCAAATATTTCATTTTCATATTTTTTCCCATACATTTAAAAATGTATCTTTTCAGATTATACTTTTTACTTTTTTTTCTAGAAATATTTCTATATTTTTACTGGCTTCATTGCTATATGCTCCCAATTCTCATTGATAATAAATATTCATATATTTTATTTTTTATAAACTAAAGCTTTTGATATAAATACAAAAATTGCTCTGTAGAGTCTTTTTATTCTTTTTAATTTTTGTGGTCAAGTAAATATTCTATATAACCATTCAATTCAAATTACTCTAAAAATTTTTGGAGCTCTTTTTTGAAATCCTATAAAATAATCAAAACTAGATCCAATTGCTAGTCATAATTTGATATTAGGGCATTGTTTTAAAATTTCAATAACTGATTTTTCTTGAGCTTTCATTCAAAGAGTTGAAAAAAGTATTTTTGAATCAGACTCTAAAATTTCTTTTACTATTTCTTCTTTTTTTTCTGGATTATAAATAAAAAAATCAAAATTAAGTTTCGGGAATTTTTTAATTAAATTAGTTCTAAAGTTTCTTTGAGATTCTACCTTTTTAAAATCTTTAGGATAATAAGGATCAAGAATAGTTATTTTTATATTTTCTTTTTCACTAAA
>CAZPIB010000008.1:0-8632 GCA_964586815.1 uncultured Candidatus Peribacteria bacterium
ATAAAAATATTCATAAATTTAATTAAATTTCTGTCAAGTGGTTTATTTTTTATTTTTTATTTTTTATGTTATTATTAAATAAATATTTATTTATAATAACATAATGAAATTTAAACTACAAATTATTTTTTGAGCTATTATTGGAAATTTTATAAATATAAACTCTGGTTTTGCTAGTGTATTATCAAGATGAAATATAAATACTTGAGAACTACAAACTCAAACTATTTCAGAAGAAATATGACTTTGGGACACAACCAAAGAAGTTTTTTTTAATATTTTTGAATGGATCTTATTAGCTTTAGTGATATATATTCTCTTGTATATTATACTAAAAATGATAAGACTTGCTTTTGAGATATATTATGCAAAAAATTTAAGGTATTTAAGAATTACACTTCCAAGAGCAGATTCAAAACTAGATAAAGAAAAAGAAACAAAAAAGGATTTCAAAGAAAAGCTTGGTATGATGTCTATGTTTTATAAAGCTATTCATAAGTTAGCTGAGGCTGGACTTAGAGATACATTTTTAAATGTAATTTTTGCTCATAGTAAAATTTCTTTAGAACTTGTTTATAATAAATGAGAAGTAAGTTTTTTTATTACAACTTATGAAACTTATGTAAATCTTGTAATGCAGCATTTAACTTCAGTTTATAATGATGCTGAAATTATTGTTTATAAAGATATGAAAAAGTATGTTAATTTAAAAGAAGAATGATATTTTTTAAGAGCAGCATCTTTGTGAAAAGAAAAAGATGATTATTTTCCTATAAAAACATATAAATATTTAGAAGATGATCCTATAAATAATTTTACAAATGTTTTTGGTTGACTTAATAAAAATGATAAAGCTGTTTTTCAAATGGTAATTAAACCAGAAAGTTCAAGTTATAATAAAAAAGCAATAGAAGCAGCCTCAAAAGTAGCAAAGGGAGAATATACTAATACTAAAAGATCTCAACTTGCTTTTTTATGGAAGCCATTTTGAATTTTATTTAACCCAATAAGAATACTGTTTGAATGATCTGATGCTGCTATAAAAGATACAAATAATGCTCCATGAGCAAGTCAGTGAGATGCTTATAAAATTTTTAATCAAGCAGAAACAGAAAGTCAAAAACTTATGTGAGAAGCTGCAAGTCAGCCAATATTTGAGTCAAGTATTAGAGTACTTGTTTCAAGTAAAGATCCTAAGAAGTCTGAAGAATGAGTTCATGCTATTGTAGCTGCTGCCTCAATATTTACAGATGAGTATAATAATGCTCTTGATAATCCTCAAATATTAGAGGATGCATTCTCAAAAACTATTGCAAATATTAGATATTTTGCATATAAATATAAATTAGTATGATTTTTTCAAAATATTTCTTATTTTTCAACTGATGAAGTAACTACTATTTATCATATGCCTGATATAAATTATAATCTATCACCCATTATAAAATGGCTTGATTATAAAAAACTACCTCCTCCACATAACTTAAAACATCCAAAAAACCCAACTTATTTAGAAAAAAGAAACCCAAAAACTGGTAAATTGGAAAAAATTCACATGCATTTATGAGGTTTTCCTGTTTATAGTGATTGAGTTTTACTTGGCTGGAATGAATATAGAAATAAAAAAACTCCTGTATATTTTGATAAAAAAGATAGAGGAAGACATCAATATGTACTTTGAAAGTCTGGTTGAGGTAAATCAGTATATATTTGATATTTAGCTAGACAAGATTTATGGAATGGAGAAGGTTTTTGTGTAATTGATCCTCATTGAGATTTAGTTGAAGATGTACTAGCATATACTCCAAAAGAAAGAGCAAAAGATATTACTATTTTTGACCCTTCGGATACTGAAAGACCTATGGGACTTAATATGCTTGAAATAATTTCAACAGACCTAGAAGTAAGAAAAAGAGAAATGGATAGAGCTGCAATGGATGCTACTGAAATATTTATAAAAATATTTGGTGATGAGGTTTTTGGCCCAAGAATACAGCATTATTTTAGAAATGGTTGCTTAACTTTGATGGAAGATGAAGAAGATGGAGGTACTTTAATTGATGTTCCTAGACTTTTTGTAGATGATGCTTTTATGAAATATAAAACAGCAAAAATAAAAAATCCAGTAGTTAAATCTTTCTGGGATCATGAATATGCTAATACTTGAGATAGAGAAAAACAAGAAATGATACCTTATTTTAGTTCAAAATTTGGACCATTTGTTACAAATACAACTATAAGAAATATTATTGGTCAACCAAAATCTGCATTTAATATTAGAGAGATAATGGACAACAAAAAAGTTCTTTTAGTAAATCTTTCTAAAGGTAAAATTTGAGCACTTAATGCACAATTGCTTTGATTAATATTTGTTTCAAAAATAAATATGGCTGCAATGTGAAGAGCAGATATACCAGAACATGAAAGAAAAGATTTTTATATGTATGTTGATGAATTTCAAAACTTTGCAACTGAAACTTTTTGAGAAATCCTAAGTGAAGCTAGAAAATATCACCTTGCCTTAATAATGGCTCACCAATTTATTGCTCAAATAGGTTGAAATACTTCACAAAAGTGAGATAAACCATCAATAAAAGATGCAGTATTTGGTAATGCTTGAACAATTCAATCTTTCAAAGTTGGTGCTGATGATGCTGAATATCTTGAAAAAGAATATTCACCTGTTTTATCACAACAAGATATTATATGAGTAGCAAATTATACAACTTATGTGAAATTAAATATAGATAATGCTTCAAGTAGAGCATTTGATATAAAAACAATTTGGGATCAATCTTATGAATATGAATTAGCAAAAAATTGAATAAAAATTGCTGAAATTGTAAGAGAATATTCTAGAAAAAAATATGGTAGAAAAAAGAAGTATGTTGATATGGAGATTGAAGCAAGACTTTGAATTTCTCCAAGTGAAGATTAAAAACTATAAATTTATAATATATATTATATGCTTTTATATAAAAAAAATCTAAAAGATAATTTTTCTAAATTAGAAAAATTACTAAAAACCAGTAAAGATACCTTTAATGAAAAATTATTTACTGATAATTTTTTAGATATTTTAATTGAATATTCTGGTAAAATAAAATCTATATTAGAAAATAAATGAGAAAATAAATGACATATTAATGAGATATTAGAAAAAAATATAAATAAAAATATAAAAAGAGCAATTAATTTGATAGTATTAAATTCTGTAGGTTCTGAAAAACCTTTAGGATATTCTATATTTCTTCCATGAAATTTAGATAATAAACTAGGTCCAAATTGAAAAAAATTTAATTTAAAAACAATAGATAAATATAAGGAGTTTTTACAAGTTTATAATAAATTATTTATTGGAAATAATAATGTAAAAATAGATACTTTTATTGAAGAGTTAAATAAAAAACAAATGAGAAATATTCCTTATAATATTATATATTTTTATTGAGAATGATTTTCAAGAACTTTTTTAATATCAGATGAAGTTTGACAGGCTACATTTGCATATAATTGAATTATAGAATGAAAATACTTAAAAACTATAAAAAAATCAGGAGAAGTAAATCAAGAAACACCTTTAAAAATAGTTTATTGAAAAAATTATGGAAATAAAATTAAAGAAATTCTATCTAAAGATTTTGAATTTAGTATAAAAGAAAATAAAGATTGATTAACTGATAATGAAATACTCTCTTTAGAAGAAGATGAATATAATACACTTTTTTATAAAACTCTATTATGTAGCAATATATATAAGGATTGAAAAAAAATTAAGGCTGACTTAAAAACAATTTGAATGACAGATTTTGTAAGTCTATCTTTTTGAAGAGATACAAGATTCTCAGGATTAAGCTGATCTACTTTACTTAAAAAAAATTGATGAAGAAATAATATATCATTAAAACAAATACTAACTTTTTGATGAATAGATAGGCTTGACTTATGATCAGAAAAAATTGATTATAGTAATCCAGATCATATAAAAGAAATACTTTGATCAATAAGAAATAAGGATTGAAAAAAAATTGAGATTGATTTAAGGGCAATTTTAGTATGATTTTTTTCAGAATTATATTTTTGATATAATACAAAATTCTGAGAAGTAAATTGATCTAGTTTACTTTCTAAAAATTGACAACATGATAATGTATCATTGAAAAAAATATTAAGTTTTATATGAATAGATAGACCTGATTTAAAATCAGAAAATATTAATTATGATAATATAGAACATATAAAAGAAATATTTTGATCAATAACAGATAAAAATTGAAAAAAAATTGAGACTGACCTAAGAACAATTTGAGTATGAAGATTTTCAAAATTATATTTTTGATATAATACAAAATTCTGACAATCAGGGTGATCTACCTTACTTAGAGGAAATTGATGATTAAATAGTATAGCACTTAAAAAAATATTAAGCTTTATATGAATAGATAGACCTGATTTAGTATCAGAAAAAATTGATTATAGTAATCCAGATCATATAAAAGAAATACTTTGATCAATAACAAATAAAGCTTGAAATAAAATTGATACTAATTTTAGTATAAAACTAATAACTAATTTTAATAAACTATATTTTTGATATAATACAAAATTCTGAAAAATAAGCTGATCTGCCTTACTTAAAAATTTTTGACCAAGAAATCAAGAATGATTAAAAAAAATGTTAGATTTTTGATGAATAAATACTTCTAATTTATAAAAATAATATTAAAAAAATAACTTAAATTTTTCAAAAAACTTAATTTTTCAAAAATTATATTAAAAATTATATTAAAAAGTATAGTTTTTTTGTTTTTTAAATACATATATGATAATATATTATATATATAATATATTTAAATAATCTTTTATGTCTATTTTTAAAAAAATAATTCTTATTTCTATAATATTATTTATAGGTTTTTCTATAAATTCTATAAATAGTGTTTGAGCTTCTGATCCAAACATTATCATGTCTACTGATAGATGAGATAGTAGAAATGATATTCTTAAAAACTTTCAAGATAAAAATGAGCATTTTTGATTATGATCTAGGCAATGAGCACAATGAATATATTACACATTGGTAAGTATTGCTCAAAGTTTGAAAAATTTATTCTTTTGGTTTGCTACTCTATTTTATATAATAGTTGTTATAAAATTATTAGTAGCTGGAAATACAGAGGAGGAAGCATGAAAATTCAAAAAATGAATAATTTGGATAACTGCGGGACTTATGATTATGCAAATAGCTTATGCATTTGTATTAACTCTATATGCAAAATCTATTTGAGAATCATTAGCTTTTAATTTAATAGATAATATCATAAATCCTTTTATTGGATTAATGGAGGTTCTTGCTTCAATATTCTTTATAGCAATGGCAATTTTTGCATTTTATAAAATGATAAGTGCAAACTGAAAAGAAGATGAAATAACTAAGGCTAAAATGTCTATTTTATATGCTATTGCATGATTTATTCTAATAAAAATTGCAAAACTTATTGTAGAATGAGTTTATTGAAAATTAGAATGTTCTAAAGAATCTATTGCTTGATTTAGTATAATAACAACTAATTGTATTTCATCTCCTCAAGCTTGAGCATTATCTTGAACAATAATGCAAATAATAAATTGGGCAAACTGATTTATTTGATTAATTACTTTGCTTTTAATTATATATGCTTGATTTAATATTTTATTTTCAGCAGGAGATGAAGAAAAAATCAAAAAAGCAAAACATACTATATTATATATTATAATTTGATTATTATTACTAGTAACTAATTATTTAATTTTAACATTCTTTTTACTCCCTGAATCTATTATTTAATATAAAAAAATGACTTCTAAAATAAAAATTATTCTAATTTCTCTTACTGTTTTAATCTGATTTTTTTATACTTCAGATATTTTTTCAAGCTATGTTATTCCTTGACTTTCTGAAATACAAGGAAATTCTATACAAATAAATGCAACGTGAGATTTAGTAGAAAATATTAATAATCTTTGATTTAGTATTCTTTGAGTAATAAAATTAATTTTGCAATGATTACTTGTAATATTTATAGTTTATACTTGAGCTAGAATGACTTGGTCAATGGGAGCAGATGATGAAGAACTTAGTAAATCAAAAAGACAAATTTGGTATTCTGTAATTGCTATACTTTTTATTAATATGCCCTGAACTCTTTATTCATCATTTAAACAAACAGATGTTTCTAATGTTTGATCTAGAGTAACAAATTCAGATTTTTTAAATAAATGAGAAGATTCAAATATGTTTTTTGATGTATTTACTTTTGGTCATACATTTTGAGATCAAGTGATATGATTCTTAAGTGTTATGATTTTTGCAATAGCAGTAGTAATAATAATATATCAATGATTAAAAATCATAATTAGTTGAGCAAAAGAAGAAGTAATTACAGAGGCAAAAAATAAGGTTATATATTCTGTACTAGCTCTTGTATTTGTATGAATAATAGAAGCCTTTAAGAACTTTGCATTTAGTTTCAAAGTTTGAGAAGTCACTAATATTTTTAGTGAATTAGCTGACTTAGCATTATTTTTTGCAATACCTATAGCATTTTTCTTCTTAACTATAGCGGCTTATTATTATATAACTTCTGCTTGAGATGAAGAAAGAGTAAAAAAAGCAAAATCTATTGTAATAAATACAGTTTTAGCTACACTAATATTATTAGCAGCATATACTTTCTTACTTGATTTAGCTAACTTATAAAATTTATGTTTAAAAAAACAATTTTATTATTTATCATATTATTATCTTTGGTTTCTATAAATAGTACTTTTGCAGAAACAGAAGAAACATGAAAAATAAAGGTAAAAATAAGCTCTGATTTTTCAGCTATTTTACCAGGTCAATGTGATAAATCAGGAGAATGAAAGTCTAGTTATTATTATTGTAATGTTCCAAAATGAATAAATTGATTTAATATAATTATGGCATGATTAATTAAATATATTACATTTATTGCAAGTATTGCATGAGTATTGTTTATAGTAATAAACTGAATACTATATTCAATGTGATGAGCAGATGACTCATTAAAAACTGAAAGCAAAAAAAGAATAATACAAACATTAATATGAATAATATTATTACTTATGAGCTGAATAATACTAAGAATAATTGCTCCACGGGTTTATCAGTAAAGTTTTTATAAAAACTTACTAAGAACCTAGTTATATTTTTTCTCAATATTTAATACAGATTATTAGTCTGTATTTTTTTCTTTTTTCTTATTTGAAGAAGTTATATCTCAAATAATATCAAACATTTTTTCTTTTATTATAGCGGGAATAGATTTATATCATTCTAGATAAATCTTAAATGTATCATAATAATTAACTATTTCCAAAACTGGTTTTAATATTTTTATAAATTTAAAAAGAACTATAGAAATCAAAGTTCAAATAATTACTGTAAATAAAGATAAAACTATATAAAGTATATCTAAGGTTGTAAGTTCAAGCATATAATAAAAATTATTTAATAATTAATTTAAATAATAGCTAAATTAATTATTTTTACAATATTTTTTATTTTTTTAATTACTATTGTTTTAGATTTAGTTTTTAAATTAAATACTAAAAAACTATATTTTTAAGCTCTAGAAACATAATCTTTTGTTCTAGTATCTATCTTTAAAGTATCTCATACTTTTATAAAAAGTGGAACTTGAATAATAAGACCAGTCTCAAGTGTTGCTGGTTTTTTTCATCCTGTAGCAGTATCTCATTTTTCTCATGGTGGAGTTTCAACTACTTCAAGTATACAAATTATATCAAGTTTCACATTTATTGGTATTCAATTAAATTCTTGTAATTTAACCTTATCTCAATCTTTTAAAAACATTTCAGATCAATCAAGAGCTTTTTTATCTATTTCAACTTGCTCAAAAGTTTCTTGACTCATAAAAAAATAATTTTCTCAATCATTATACAAATAATCATAACTATTTATAGTTATATCAGCTGGTTCAAATTTATCATGATCTGAAAAAGTTTTTGGAATAGTTGATCATGTTAATAAATTTTTAGCTTTTATATTAATAATTGATCCACCTCTACCCATAACTTTTTGAGAATATGAGACACTTTCATAAGGAGCTCCATCCATCATAAATTTTTTTCCAGGTTTTAAGTCACTTGATGCATACATAATTTTTAGTTATTAAATAGTTTTATTTAGCATATTCAATTACTCTCATTTCTCTTATAAGATTTACTTTTACTTCTCAAGGGTATGAAAGCTCTAGTTGAATTTTTTCTGCAATTTCTTTTGCAGTATTTTGTGCATCTAAGTCTGAAATTGTTTTAGCATCAACAAATACTCTAATTTCTCTACCTGCACTAATAGCATAAGCTTTATTTACTCAAGGAAATGAAGATACTAAAGCTTCCATTTCTTGAACTCTTTTTATGTATTGTTCTATTGCCTCTCTTCTAGCTCAAGGCCTAATTGATGAAATTGCATCAGCAACTTGTATTATAGCTGTCTCAAGAGAAAGAGAAAATTGTTCTCAATGATGATTTTCTATCATATCAATGATTTTTGGATTTAATCAATGTTTTCTTGCAAGTCTTCCTCCAATTTCAGTATGAGTTCATT
>CAZPIB010000008.1:8643-22225 GCA_964586815.1 uncultured Candidatus Peribacteria bacterium
ATCAAGAGCCTTTCAAATATCATGTAATAGTCCTCATCTTTTTAAGATTTTTGGATCTGCTCCTAAATCACTAGCCAAGCTTTCTGCTATAAGTGCTACCTCTTTACTATGCTTTAAAATATTTTGACCATAACTTGTTCTAAATCTAAGTTTTCAAATAACTGGAATTATTTCATCAGGCATATCATCAATTCCAAGTTCATCAAGTATTTTATTTCAAAGTTCTCTAAGAAGTATTTCAGCATCTTTAGAAGTTTGAGCTACAATTTCCTCAATTCTAGCTGGCTGAATTCTACCATCTTCTATTAATTTTTCTAAAGATTTTTTTGCAATATATCTTTTATATAAATCAAAAGCAGAAATAAAAACTGTTTCAGGAGTATCATCTATAATAAGAGCAACTCAAGTTTCTTTTTCAAAAGTAGTAATATTTCTACCTTCTTTTCCTATTATTTTACCTTTTATATCATCACTTGGTATTTTTATAAGTGTTGTTGTTACTTCACTTGTTACATCTCAAGCATATTGTTGAATAGATTTTAAAATAATTTCTCTAGAGATTTCTTTTTTCTTATCTTCTATTTTTTTCTTATATTTTTTGATAAGTTCAATTCAATCATCTGAATATTTTTCTTCTATTTGTTTTAAAAATAAATCTTTAGCCTCATCTTTAGATAGCATAGCAAGCTCAGATAGTTTTCATTCTAATTCTAATTCTTTATCTTTTAAATCTTCTATTTGATTTTTTAAATCTTCTTTTTTATTTTGCAAAGATTCTCTTTTTTTGTCAAGTACATCTAATTTGTCTTCTAATTTATATTCTCTCTCTATAATTCTTTCCTCTGTTTTTTCTATTTTATTTCTAGAAGTTTCAGCCTCTTTTTTTGCTTGAAATATAATCTCTTCAGCCTCTTTTTTTGCTTGAAATATATTTTTTTCAATTTGATGTTTTGCAGATTCTAGTAACTTATCTCAATTTGCTTTTTTTTTATTAAATGTATTATTTTCATAAATAAAGAAAAATATACTTGCCGCTGATGCTCACATTATAGCAGCAATAACTAATACTAATACTTCCATATTATTTTTTTATAAATTAAACTTTTTAAGTTTATAAAATATTTAAATTTTTTAAAATAACCCTTATTATTATAAGAGATAAATTTTTTTGAGAAAATGTATTTTTATTATTTTTTTAAATTAGATTTTTTTAAATTTACAGATTTTTATATCTAAGTTATCTATTTTAATATTTTTTAATTTACTTTATTTAAATACTTTATAAATATTTTTTTGATTTTTAACTATATTTTATACTTATATATTTTTATATAAGTTATTTTATAATAATGATTTTTATAAAATAACAAAATTTAAATAGCATTTTATAAATTATTTAATACAATTTAAGGGATTAAATAATTTATAAAAAATATGTATAAATTTAAAAAAATAAATATAGTAACTATTGGTTGATGAAATTGAAGTTATGGATTACTTTCCTCTATTAGAGATTGTGAGGATTATAATATTTCTGCTATTGTATGTATGAGTGATAGTGGTGGATCAACATGAGTTTTGAGAGAAGAATTTGGTATTTTACCACCTTGAGATGTTAGAAGGGCAGTATTAGCTTTAAGTAGAGAGCATGATATAATTAAACAGTTATTTTCATATAGATTTGATAAAAACTCTACTATTTCAGGGCATAGTCTTTGAAATCTAATAATTGCAGCAATGACTGATTTGACTTGAGATTTTGATAAATGACTTAAGCAAATTTCAAAATTATTAAAAGTAAAATGAAGAGTTATTCCTGTAACTTTATGATTATCTCATCTAAATGTAGAACTTGAAAATTGAGAAATTATTAAATGAGAAACTAAAATAGATTTAGAACTTGATGAAAATTCTTCACCAATTAAAAGAGCCTTTCTTGTTCCAGAAGTTGAAGCAAGCCCAAAAGCAATTAAAGCAATAGAAAAATCTGATGTAATTATAATTTCTTTTTGAGATATTTATACTTCTATAATTCCAAATTTACTGACAAAATGAATAAAAGAAGCAATAGCTAAAAATATAAATGCAAAAGTTATATATTTTGTAAATCTTATGACAAAACCATGAGAAACAACTAATTTTAGAGCTATTAAATTTGTAGACACTATAGAGGAGTATTTATGAAAAAATATTTTAACTCATGTTATTGTAAATAATTGATTCATAAATGAAAAACTAGCCTCAAAATATAAATCATTAGAAAAGAAAAAACCAGTAAAAATAAAAGATTTAAATCATTTTAAGTGAAAATCTTATACAGTTATAGAAACTGACTTATTACATGAAAATGATTGGGTAAGACATAGTTATGATAAAGTCAATAAAGTTATTAGAGAAATAATTGAAACTAAAAAATTTATACCATAAAAATAAGAAATATATTTATATAAAATTAATAAAAATGACAGAAAAAAAGGTTACTTATTTGGCTAATTATAAGGTTTCAAATTATTTAGTAGAAAAAATAAATTTAACTTTTGATTTATTGGAAGATTTTACAATTGTAGAAAATGAAGCTGTTTTTTATAGAAATGAAAAATCAGAAGAAAAAGGAGATTTAATTCTTGATGGAGAAGATTTAGAATTGATTGATATTTTTTTGGATGATAAAAAATTAGTTAATGATTCTGAAATACATAGTAGAGATGTAGCAATGCTACATCTCTACAAACTAGAAAATAATAAATTAATAATAATAAATTCTCCAGAGAAATTTAGCTTAAAAATTATTACAAAAAATAAGCCTCAAGAAAACACTCAATTAATGTGATTATATAAATCAAATGGATTATATTGTACTCAATGTGAATCAGAAGGTTTTAGAAAAATAACTTATTACCTTGATAGACCAGATGTTTTAACAAAATTTACAGTAAAAATAACAGCTGATAAAATTAAAAATCCAATTTTACTTTCTAATTGAAACAAAATAGATTTTGGAGATTTAGAAGGGAATAAACATTTTGTAGTTTGGGAAGATCCATTTAATAAACCTTGTTATTTATTTGCTTTAGTAGCTGGAAATTTAGCTAATATTGAAGATGAATTTATCACAATGAGTGGAAAAAAAGTGAAATTACAAATTTTTACTGAAAGCCATAATATTCACAAAACTCCATTTGCTATGGAAAGTTTAAAAAAATCAATGGTTTGGGATGAAGAAAAATTTGGAAGAGAATATGATTTAGATATTTTTATGATAGTTGCAGTTGATGATTTCAATTCTGGAGCTATGGAAAATAAATGATTAAATATTTTCAATTCTGCAGCTTGTTTTGCAACTCAAGATACTGCTACTGATGAAGATTTTAAATGGGTAGAAAGAGTTATCGCTCATGAATATTTCCATAATTGGACAGGAGATAGAATAACTTGTCGTGATTGGTTTCAATTAAGTTTAAAAGAAGGTTTAACTGTTTACAGAGACCAAGAATTTACTTCAGATTTACATGATAGAACAGTTACAAGAATTCAAAATGTTAAAGGACTTAGAAATTCACAATTCAAGGAAGATGCTAGTCCTATGGCTCATTCAATTAGACCTTCTAGTTATGAGGAAATAAGTAATTTTTACACCTCAACTGTTTATAGTAAATGAGCTGAAATAATTAGAATTTATGAATCTATTTTATGAAAAGAAGGTTTTAGAAAATGAATGGATTTATATTTTGAGACTTTTGATGGACAAGCTGTTACAACAGAAGATTTTTTATGGGCAATGAGTAAAGCAAATCTTAAAGATTTATCTAAAATACAAAGATGGTATGAACAAGCAGCAACTCCAGTAGTTGATATTATTTCAAATTATGATGAACAAACAAAAGAATATACTTTATTTTTCAGACAAACTTGTCCACAAACTCCAGAAACTGAATGACAAAAAAAACCATTTTTAATTCCTATAAAATACTGACTTTTTGATAGAGAGACTAAAAAAGAAATAAAATACTGAACTTTTATTTTTGATGATTACCAAGATAGACTAGTTTTTACAAATATTGAAAATAATCTTATAGCTTCATTTTTTAGAGATTTTTCTGCTCCAGTTAAAATTAATTATGCTTTTACAGATGAAAAATTAGAATTTTTAGCAAAATATGATACAAACTGATTTAATAGGTTTGAGGCTTTTTCTAATTTTGCAAAAGAAGTTATTATAGAAAATTATGAATCTAAAAATATGTGAAAACACATAATTAAAGATGAATTTTTAGATTTATTTAAATATATATTACAAGATGATAGTTTATCAAATTCATTCAAAGCAGAAGCTTTGGTTTTACCTAGTGTTTGAGAAATAGCTGAAATAATTGAAACAAATATTGATTATGTTAAAATATCAGAAATTAGAAATTTTATTGAAAATATTATCTCTAATAGACTTGAGGAAGAATTTATATTTTTATATAAAAAATTAAATAGTATAAAATATGAGAAATATTCTATAGAAGTTGAAGTTGTTTGAAATAGAAAATTAAAAAATATAGCATTAAAATATTTAACTATTTCAACAGATTCTAATCTAATTGCTTATTCTCAATTTGAAAAAGCTAAAAATATGACAGATGAAATGTGAGCACTTGATTCTATTGCTTTAATTGATAATGAAGTTAGAAAAAAAGCATTAGAAGAATTTTATGAAAAATGGAAAAATGATAGTTTAGTTATTGATAAATGGTTTGCAATTCAAGCAAAATCTAGTTCTATTAATATTTTAGAAACTATTGAAAAATTAATAAATAATAAACTATTTAATATAAAAAATCCAAATAAAGTTAGAAGTATATATTATACATTTGCAATGGGTAATTTAGAAAAATTTCATATAAAAGATTGAAGTGGTTATAAATTAATATCTGATATTATTATAGAATTAGATAAATTAAATCCAATGGTTGCTTCAAGGTTATCGAAATCTTTAATTAATTGGAAAAATTTATGTTCAATTAATTCTGAATTAATGAGAAAAGAATTAGAAAAAATTAGTTTAGAAGAAAATCTTTCTCCTGATTTAGGAGAAGTTGTTAGAAAAGGTTTAGTGTAAAAAAATAAATACTTAAGCTTTTACTTAGTTTCTTACTCCAACAAAAACAATTTGAAAAATAAAAAAAAGTGATATACTGCAGTAGTGTAAAAATTATAAAAATTAATATAGTGTATTATGGTAAATATATATAGATCAATTTTGGATTGGAATATTTGGTTGGAGACTTGAGAGATTAGTGGTGATTTTTTGTGATATAAAAGAGATATTGATATTGTAAAATATTTGGATTTTAAGGAAATCAAAATTTTACAAGGAGCAAGAAGGACTGGGAAGTCTACTTTGTTTTATAGAGTTATTGATAATTTACTACAAAATAATAAAAAAAATATTTTGTATTTAAATTTTGATGATGAAGTTTTAAAGAAATATGATTTGGAGGAAATTGTAAATATTTTTAGAGAAAAAAAAGATGTGGATTATCTGTTTTTAGATGAAATACAAAATTGTAAAAATTGGGTGAGTTATATTAGAAAAAGTTATGATTTAAAAAAATTTAAACAAATTTGGGTAACTGGAAGTAATTCTAGTTTGATAAAAAAAGAGTATTCTAGTTTACTTACTTGAAGAAATATTACTTTGAATATTAATACTTTAAATTTTAAAGAATTTTTGAGATTTAAATGATTAGAAATAAAAGATAGAGATTTTTTATCAACTGATAAAATTATAGAAATAAAAAGATTTTTTGCAGAATATATAAAATTTTGAGCTTTCCCTGAAATAGTTTTAAATAGTAGAAATAAAAAAGAAATTTTGATAAATTATTTTAGTGATTTTATTTATAAAGATATTGTTTGAAGATATTGAGTAAATGCTAATAATCTAAAAAAATTAGCAAATTATTTACTTTCAAATTCTTCAAAATTATTCTCATATAGAAAACTGGGAAATATTTTGGAATTAAATGTAGAAACAATTCAAGATTATTTAAATTATTTTTATGAAACTTACTTATTTTTTGAACTACAAAAATTTGATTACTCTATAAAAAAACAATTAATAAATCCTAAAAAAATATATAGTATAGACCTTTGATTTGTAAATTTACTTTGATTTAGCTTTAGTGAAAATATTGGAAGAAATCTAGAAAATTTAGTTTTTATAGAATTAAAAAGAAGAAGAAAAGAAGTTTATTATTACAAAAACAAAAAAGAATGTGATTTTGTAGTTTTTGATTGAATAAAAATTATAGAAGCCATTCAAGTTAGTTATTTTTTACAAGATCCAGAAACAAAAAAAAGAGAAGTTGATTGATTACTAGAAGCTATCAAAGAGCATAATTTAAAACAGTGATTAATTTTGACTTATGATGAAGAAGATGAAATTTTTTTAGAAAATAAAATAAAAATAAAGATTTTACCAGTTTGGAAATGGATAGTGTAAAATAAGTTTTCTACTTTTTACTTGTTTTACTCACTGTAATCATCTTTCTATACTTTTATTTTCCTAATAGAAAGAAAAAGAACCAAAAAGAATTTGCATTATATAATATTTTTATATAATAAATTCACTATTTATTTATAAATATACATTATATGTCTGGTAAAGAAGATAAAATAGAGGTTGAATGAGTAATCATTAAAGCTTTACCTGGTCTGGTTTTTGAAATTCAATTACCAGAAGATTTTTGATGAAATATAATTAATTGATATCTTAGTTGAAAAATGAGAAATCATAATATTAGATTAATTGAATGAGACAGTGTTAGAGTGGAATTAACTCCATATGACTTAACAAAATGAAGAATTACATTTAGAAATAAATAATTCTTTATATTAATTTTTTAAACAAAATTACTTATGAAAGTAAGAGCAAGTGTTAAAAAGATGTGTACAGATTGTCAGGTTGTTAAAAGAAAAGGTGTTGTTAGAATTATATGCAAAATACCTAAACATAAACAAAGACAAGGATAAAAACATTTTTTTATTAATATATTAATAATTTATATAAAATTATGGCAAGAATTGCTTGAGTAAATTTACCAAAAGGTAAACATGTGGAAATTGCATTAACATATATATATGGTATTGGAAGAACTACAGCACAAAAAATTTTGGACAATGTTTGAATTGCAAGAAATAAAAAAATTGAAACTCTTACAGAGGATGAGCTTGATAAAATAAGAGATTTAATTAAGGAAGAATCTACTGTTGAGTGAGATTTAAGAAGACTTGTAATGTGAAACATTAAAAGGCTAAAAGAAATTAGATGTTATAGAGGGCTTAGACATAAAATTGGTTTACCTGTTAGGGGACAATCTACTAAGACTAATGCTAGAACAAGAAAAGGAAAGTCTTCTGCAATTGCAGGAAAGAAAAAATAATTATAATTTAAGTTTTTAAAAATTATTATGGCAAAAGCTACTGTTAAAAAAAGTAAAAAAACTAGAAGGGTTATAGAAATAGGACAAGCTCATATTCAAGCTTCATTTAATAATACAATTGTAACTATTACTGATGAAAAAGGAAATGTTCTTACTTGGTCTACTGGTGGAGCTGCTGGTTTTAAATGAGCTAGAGAAGCTACTCCATATGCTGCACAAGTAATAGCTGAGCAAGCTATTAAAAAAGCTATAACACTTCATGGTTTAAAAGAAATTACAGTTTATGTAAAATGAATTTGAATTTGAAGAGAACAAGCTATTAGAGGTTTATTATCATGATGAGTTGAAATAATAGCCATTTTTGATATTACCCCAATTCCACATAATGGATGTAAAAAGAAAAAAGTTAGAAAACTTTAATTTATATAATAATGTTATATTATTTAAATATTAAATACTTAACACTATAATTTATAACTTATAATCTTATAAAAATGAGATACACTTGACCTAAGAAAAAATTGTGTAGAAGAGAATGAGTTAACTTATTTTGAACTGAAAAGTATGATTTAAGTAAATGAAAAAGAGGTCTTCTTAAATCAAGAAAAACTTCTGAATTTGGAACACAATTAAGAAAAAAACAATTAGCAAAAAGAATGTTTGGATTATCTGAAAAACAATTTGCTTCTTACTTTACAAAAGCTCAAAAATCTAAAGTTTCTGGAACAACATGAGAAAAAATGTTAAAACTTTTAGAACTTAGACTTGATAATGTAATATATAGAGCAAACTTTTCAAGAACAAGAACTCAAGCAAGACAATTTGCTTCTCATGCTCATTTTATGGTAAACTGAGTAAAAGTAACTGTTCCTTCAATATCTCTTAAAATTTGAGATGTAGTTGAGTTAAGAGAAAGAGTTAAAGAAAGCCCTTTATATAAAGGTTTAGTTGCTGAATTTGCTGAATTTTCAAAAGCTAACAAAGGTAAAATTACAAATACTAAATGGATTGATGTTGATGCTAAAGCTTTAAAAATTACTATTAAGGCTCTGCCTGAAAAAGATGATTTTGAACAAATTATTGATATTGGGAAAATTGTTGAATTTTATTCTAAATAGTCTATTTTTATGTTAATTTTTTAACTCACAAATAATATGCATATTATTCATGAATTAATTTGAGTCCCTAAAATATCTCAAAATAGTGCAGATAAAAATACTTCAATATTTGAAGTATGACCACTACCTAGAGGTTATGGTGTTACTCTTGGGAATTCTTTAAGAAGAGTTTTACTATCAAGTATCCCTGGAACAAAAATTACTTGAATTAAAGTAAAATGAGTTTCACATGAATATTCAAATCTTCCAGGAGTAAAAGATAGTGTTCTTGATATAATTTTAAATTTAAAAGATTTAGTTATAGAAAAAAAACAAGAAGGAATAGAATGGGTTAAGTTAAGTAAAAATAAATCCTGAATTATAACAGCTTGAGATATTGATACTCCATCTGGAATTAATATTTTAAATAAAGACTTATATATTACGCAAATAGATAAAGATTGATTAGAGCTTAATATTGAAATTAGAATAGAAAAGAATGTTTGATATAAATCTATTGAAGATTTAAAAGAAGTAGAAGATGATATTAATGTACTACTTGTTGATGCTAATTTCTCACCTGTTTTAAATGTAAAATATGAAATAGAAAAAACAAGAAAAGGAGATATTTCAAACTTAGAAAATCTTAAAATAGAAATTTTAACTTCTTGAGTTATAACTCCTGTTGAATCTATTAAATTTTCTTCAAATATGCTAGTGTCTTATTTCTGATTATTCAATGAAGGATGACTGCAAGTTGAAGGTAAATTTATATCAGATGTAAAAGATCTTTTAGAAAAAGAAAAAAAAGAAATAAAGGTTGAGTTAGAAAAAGAAACATATACTCCAGTTGAAATTATGTGACTTTCTCCAAGAACTTTAAATGCACTTATTAATTGAAATATTCTTTCAGTAGAACAATTAACTAAATGTACTGAAACAAAATTATGATCTATTAAATGATTTGGTAAGAAGGCAATGACTGAAATTAGAGATGCTTTAAGAGAAAGAAGTCTTGGTTTACTTGGTGATGATTAGATATGAATTATTAATTATTAAAATTATTAAAAATGAGACATAGAGTAAAAAAACATCTTAAGTTTAATAACAAAACTTCTGCTCATAGAGATGCAATGAAGAGAAATTTAATTACTTCTTTTTTGTTACATAAGTCTATTAAAACTACAGAAAAAAAAGCAAAATCAATTATTGGTATGATTGATAAGCTTATAAATGTTGTTAATTCAAAAGATGAAATGAATGCTATAAGGTTTGCAAACACAATTATTTATACTAAAGAATCCTCGAAGGAATTATTTAAAAATGTTGCACCTAAATATAAAGGAGAGAAAACTTCTGGTTTTACAAGAATCACTCCTATTAAATATAGAGATGGTGATAATGCAAAACTTGTTATTCTAGAATTAGTTTAGTTTATATAAAATTATATACAATATGAAAACTATAATGCCTAAACCAATTAAAGGTAATGAAAGAAAATGGTATATTGTAGATGCAAAAGGTCAAACTTTAGGTAGACTAGCTACTAAATTAGCAGTTATTCTAAAATGAAAAACTAAAGTTGATTTTGCTCCACATGTAGATAATGGTGATTATGTCATTGTTTTAAATGCTGATAAATTTTCTGTTACAGGTAAAAAAATGTCAGATAAAATCTATTACAGACATACTGGATACCTTGGGGGTTTAAAAAAAATTCCACTTGAGGATATGCTTAGAAAAAAACCATTAAAAGCTTTAGAACTTGCTGTTTCTGGTATGCTTCCAAAAAATAAATTAAGAAGTCAAATGATTTCTAGATTAAAAGGATTTACTGGAGTAGAACATACTTTTACAGCACAAAAACCAATTGAAATTAAATTATAATATTAAAAATTATTATGAGTAAATACACTTATTCTATTTGAAAGAGAAAAACAGCCTCAGCTCAAATAAAGCTTTTTGAAGGAAAAGGTAAAGATATGATAAATGGTAAAGAAATAAAAGAATATATTTCTAGAACTGATTTATTTGATGTTTTGTACACTCCTTTAAAAGTCACAAAACTTAAAGAAAAGTTTTATTTTGAAGTAAAAGTTTCTGGTTCTGGTGAATCTGCTCAAGCTCAAGCAATTAGACATGGTTTAGCTAGAGCATTAGTATTAAAAGATGAATCTTTAAGACCTATTCTTAAAGAGGCTGGTTTACTTACTAGAGATGCTAGAAAAGTTGAAAGAAAAAAACCAGGATTACATAAAGCTAGAAAAGCTATGCAATGGTCAAAAAGATAATTTTCTTTTTAACCTATTATATATTTTTAGTGATTTTATAAAATTACTAAATATTAATTTATTAAAAAATTAAAAATGCCTACTATTAATCAATTACTAAAGAGAAATAGGAAAACTCCATCAAAAAAGAGTAAATCACCAGCATTGCAAGTAACTAGAAATTCTTTAAAAGGAAAACAAATTGCTATTACTGGTGGTTGTCCTCAAAAAAGAGGAGTTTGTGTAAAAGTTTATACAGCAACTCCTAAAAAACCTAATTCAGCTCTTAGAAAAGTAGCAAGAGTTAGATTGACTAACTGATATGAAGTTAATGCTTATATTGGTTGAGAAGGTCATAATTTACAAGAACATAGTGTTGTTGCTATTAAATGAGGAAGAGTAAAAGATTTGCCAGGAGTAAGATATCATATTGTTAGATGAGTTCTTGATACTGAAGGTGTTTCTGATAGAAAACAATCTAGATCTAAATATGGTGCTAAAAAACCTAAATAATCTATTTTAAAAGAAAATTTAAAAGAGTAAGTTTAACAATTACTGAAAAACTTTTAAATTTTTTAATATTTATTAATTGTTACTTTAAAATATGGAAAATATAAAAACTGAAAATTTATTAGAAAAATTTACAAATTATGTAATGCTTGATGGTAAAAAATCTTTGGCAGAAAAATTAATGAATGAAACTTTTGAAGTTATTAAATCAAAAGGCCAAAAAAAACCAAAAGAAATTTTTATGAAAGCTTTAGAAAATATTATGCCTAAAGTTGAAGTTAGACCAAAAAGAGTATGAGGTTCTATATACCAAGTACCTCAAGAGGTAAAACCTAAAAGACAACTTTTTCTTGCAGCTAAATGGTTACTTGAAATTGCTAGAAAGAAAAAAGGTGCTAACTTCCCAATTTTACTTGCTTCTGAATTGATTGATGCAGCTAATGAAACTGGTGATGCAGTAAGAAAAAAAATGGAAGTGTATAAAATGGCTGAAGCAAATAAAGCATTTGCTAGATTTGCAGTAAGAAAGAAAAGATAACTTAAAAACTTTATAAATTAATTTTTGAAAAAATGGCTCATAAGAAAGCTCAATGATCTACTAGTAATGGTAGAGATTCAAATGCCAAAAGACTTGGTGTGAAATTATTTGGATGACAAAAAGCTATTGCTGGAAATATTATTATTAGACAAAAAGGTAATAAATTTTGGCCAGCTAATGGTGTTTGACAAGGACATGATTTTACTTTATTTGCTCTTAGAGAAGGAGTAGTTACTTTTACTGAAAAATCTAAAACTAGATTTGATGGTAGAAAATATAAAGATAAGTATGTTTCAATTGTATAATTTTAAATCAAATTAAAAATCCCTAATCTTAATTAGGGATTTTTAATTATTTATTTTTTTACTTCTTCTTTATAAAAACTATCAATTATAGATTTCATTTTCATTTTTATCTTTAATTCTTCAAATGCTCTTGTTCATTCTTTATACATTTCATCAAGTCTTTTTAGTACTTCTAAATTTTGATATGCTTTTTTAATTTTTTCAACTTCTAAAATTACTTGTTTATCAGAAATTTCTGGATTTAATATTTCAACTAATTTATTTAAAATTAATTCTCCTTGTAATCTCTTAGTTGCATCAAATTGTATATGTTTTAACTTATATGTTTCTTCATCTAATTTAAGACTTTCAAGGTAATCTTTCATTTTGATATTTTGCTTCAACATATTTTCTTTAATTTCTGTAAACATTCTAGAGGTTTGTTCAGAAATCATTTTTTCACCAATTTCTAATTTTGAAACTTTTAATAGCTCATCAATTAATTTAAGTTCATTTTCTATATTTTGATTAGAGGTTTTTACATCAAGAATTTCTGATTTAATAAGTTTTTTAAATCCTTCCATATCAAGTTTTTGACCTCTTAGTTGCTCAATAAATTCTCTAGTAAATTCTGGTTTAATTGAAGCTTCAATTTTTAAAATTTTAACTTTAAATTTTATTTCAAGTTCAGCAAAATCTTTATTGTGATAATCTTTTGGAAAAGTAATATCAAGCTCAAATTCTTCTCAAGTTTTTTTTCAAACAATACCTTCCTCAAACCCAGAAACAAGTAATTTTGTTCCTAAAACTAAAGGATATGCTCTCATTGAGGTTGTTTCAAGTACTTTTCACTCTTTATCATGACCATCAGTATCAATAGTTACCTTATCTCACATTTTTGCTTTTTTACTAGTTTCTTCAAATTTAGTAAATTTTGTTTCAATATCAGCTATAGCATTTGATACCTCTTTAGTAGAAACAGAAACTTTTTTTCTAGTTAAGTGTATTTTTTTTATTTTTTCAATATTTATTGTAACTTCTGGCAATACTTCTATATGAATTTTTATTTTTAAAGGATTTTCTGAAATAATTTCTTTTATTTCTCCTTGAGCAACTGGTATAATTTTTGATTCAAGTAAAGCTTTTTTATATAAATCATCAATAGCAAAATTTATAGTAGTCTCACTCACTTTTGTTTCTCAAACTTTTTTTACCAAAATATTTTCAGGAATTATAGAACCTTTCCTAAAACCCTGAATTTCAGTATTATCAGAAATATATTTTAATGCCTGATTTCTATATTTAGCAACCTCCTTTACAGAAGCTTCAACAATTAACTCTATAATTGATTTTCCCAATTCTTTTTTTTCTACTTTCATAAAAATTTTTTATAAATTATTAAACTAAAAAAGTATATAAAAAAAAACAATATTTTCAAATTTTTTATATTATT
>CAZPIB010000009.1:0-8099 GCA_964586815.1 uncultured Candidatus Peribacteria bacterium
CAACTGGAGCAACTGGAGCAACTGGGTCAACAACAACTGGAGCTTCAATATTACAAAGACCTAAAGCCTCCATAAATGGATCACAAGCAACTTCAGCTATAGGACAAGTATTCATTGCATTAAAAGCAACTTCAAATACGAAACCTCTAGTAGCAGGAGTATTATAATCAGAGAAAGAAGCAATGATATTATTATCAGCAGCAAAGGTAGCTGTTTCAGCTTGCCAATTATTTGCATTAGTAAAAATATCAGTACAACCAGCAGCTTCTAGCATCATTTTAGTAGCTTCTGATTTAGTTAAATTAGATAATGGATTGAAGTTAGCATTAGCACTAACTTTACCAGAATCAAGTAAAGCTTCAACAAAACCACAAGTCCAATCATTTGGAGTAGTAGCTGATACATCAGCAAAAGAATTGTCACAAGTAGTTTTCATAGAAACACTAGAGTCAAGATTTACTGCAATTTTTGCAGCTTCATTTCTCATAATAGTAGATTCTAAATTATAACCAGCTGGGTTAGCAGCATGATCATTAATAATATTAGCAGCAGCTAAACCGTTAGCAGCTGTTAATACAGCAGGACTGAAAGCAGAAACACCTGTAGCACTAATTGAAACAATTAGAGCAACAAGAGTAATACTTGCAGCAACTTTTCTAAATAAGTTCATAAAGAATTATTTAAGAAATAAAATATATCTACTTATCAGCAGATTTTGTGTGAATATTTTTTCTAAAATATTCAAAAATACAAATATATGTTTGAATAACATATACAGAGTTAAAGCCTTAACCCTAAGTTGTATGTACAACCTCGGGAGAAAACCAAAGAAAATTTTTCTCTAACTTTCTCCCAAGCTTGTACTAAGAACAAATTTAAGGATTATTCAGATTATTTTAATGAACATAAAATTAACCAAAATAGTTTATCAGATTTACTATAAAAATCAAACCCTTGTTGGCATTTTTCACACAATCTTCACATTACTTTTTTATGTATCAAACTATATGTCTTATAAAAACTTCTCTTAAGAAAGGTATTCTAGCCAAAAAATTCATATTTCTTAGCATATAATAATTTATTTTACTTTGTTTTATATTGTGTTGTTTTAGAAAAACTCACACAATCTTTTCAAAGTCTTTTCTTGAGATTTTGTTTAAATATCAAAAGTATTCTATTTCTATGAGACCGGTCTCTTTTGAGACCGGTCTCATAGAAATTCTCAAATCAATTCTTTGTTTTCCATCAATTAAATCTTCTACTGATTTTTTGTATAATTTAATAAGAAATTTATCTGTAAAGAATAAATGCAGCCATGGGATTTGAATAGTATCCCAAAGATGATGTCCAAAATAGTGATAATATGGAGCAAAATCAAATAATATAACTCAATCTTTTTTTAAGATTCTCCATACCTCTTCAAAAAGTTTTTGAGTTTCTGGAATGTGCTCTATAACATCAGACATAATAATTATATCAAATTGTCCATCTTCAAATCCTGTATCTAATGCTGATTTTTTATAAAAATCTATTCTCTTGTCTACTTTTTTTTGTTTTGCAAAATCTTTTGCCTGAGCTAAAAAAATATCATCTATATCTATTGCTATAACTTCTGAGTTATACTTTTCTGCAATAAATACTGATTTTCATCATCATCCACATCAAACTTCTAATATTTTTTTATTTTTTAAAATATTTACATCTAAAATACTGGAATATGTATTTAGTAATTTTTCAGTATGATTATATTCAAAATCTGAATAATTAAGATTTAATACTCAATTTTTTGAAGTATTAAAAGGATGTTCTCTTTTGAAAAAGAATTTTTTATTTATTTTTAATATTAATTTTATTAAAGTATTTTGCACCCCAAGGGCACTTGTTTCACTGCGCATATTTATTTATACTTAAAATATTAGGATTTATTGTAACTTATTTTAAGTATAACTAAAACTATATAACAAGGCAAAATTTAATTTTAAAAAAAACTGAAAATAAATTTTCAGTTTTTTTTCTTTTAAGTAGAGATGTAGCATTGCTACATCTCTACTTTCTTAATCTACATCTCTACTTTCTTAATCTTCACCAAGTAATTTAAATCCTCTATCTTCTCTAATTTTAGTTGCAACATTTACTGGAACTTCTTCATAATGATCAAATTCCATACCATATGTAGCTCTACCTTGAGAAGCAGATCTAAGTTCAGTCATATAACCAAACATTTCTGATAATGGTACGTAAGCAGTTACAATTTTTGCTTGTCCTCTATCACTCATTTCTTCAATTCTACCTCTTTTAGAATTAATTTGTCCAATTATATCACCCATATATTCTTCTGGAGTATTTACTTCAACTTTCATTATAGGTTCAAGTAAAGCAGCTTGTGCTTTCTTGCAAGCTTCCTGAAAAGCTTTTGAAGCTGCTAATTTAAATGATAGCTCAGATGAATCAACATCATGGAAAGAACCAAAAGTAAGAGTAGCTTTGATATCAACCATTTGGTATCCAGCAACAAATCCTCTTGAATATGCTTCTTTTAACCCTTTTTCAACACCAGGAATATACTCTTTTGGTATAACTCAACCAACAATTTTATTTACAAATTTATTAATAGGTTTTTCTTTTAATTCAGCCTTTATATCATCTTCATCCATTTCTTTATATGGCTCAAAAGTGATAACAACATGACCATATTGACCTCTACCTCAAGTTTGTTTAGAATATTTATGTTCAATATCTTTTGCAACTGACTTAATTGTTTCTCTATAACTTACTTGTGGTGTACCAACGTTGCATTCAACTGAAAATTCTCTTCTCATTCTATCAACAATAATATCAAGATGAAGCTCTCCCATACCTGAAATGATAGTTTGAGAAGTTTCTCCATCAGTTCTAACTTTGAAAGAAGGATCTTCTTCTGCTAATTTATTTAAAGCAACTCCCATTTTTTCTTGGTCAGCTTTTGATTTTGGTTCAACAGAAATAGAAATAACTGGTTCTGGAAATTCTATAGATTCAACTAAAAATTTATCATTTATATCACATATTGTATCTCAAGTTTTTGTAGATTTAAGACCAATAACAGCACCAATATTTCAAGCAGTAATTTCTGGAATCTCAACTCTATCATTTGAATGCATTTGTACTAGTCTTCCAATTCTCTCTTTTGAACCAGTAGTAGAATTATAAATATATGAACCTGATTTCAAAGTACCAGTATATACTCTTGTAAAAATTAATTTTCAAACAAAAGGATCAGTAGCAACTTTAAATGCAATAGCAGCTAAAGAAGAATCATCACTAACTGGGATTTTTTTTATTTCTTCTTTTGTATCAATATCTTTAACTGAGATTAGTCCTTCATTTACATCCATAGGACTAGGAAGATATTCAACAGCAGCATCAATAACCATTTGAACCCCTATATTTTGTAAAGCTGAACCACATGTTACAGCATATAAATCATTATTTGTAACAGCCACTCTTAAACCTTTTTTAATTTCTTCAATTGATAATTCTCAAGCCTCAAAATATTTATCCATTAATTTATCATCTTGTTCAGCAACTTTTTCCATTAATTCAAGTCTTAAGGCTTCACATTTATCTTTTATATTAGATGGAATATCAATTTCAGTAATTTGTTCACCATCATCTCCCTTGAAATGATATGCTTTCATTTCAACAATATCAACTAAACCTTCAAAAGTTTCAGCTGCACCAATAGGATATTGAATAGCAACTACTTTATTTCAAGCTAGTCTTTTTTTGATAGATTCAATAGTCATATCAAAATCTCCACCCATTTTATCCATTTTATTTACAAAACAAATTCTAGGTACTTCATATTTATCAGCTTGTTTCCAAACAGTTTCTGATTGAGGTTCAACCCCTTGACTAGCATCAAAAACAGCAACTCATCCATCAAGTACTCTTAGAGATCTTTCTACTTCAATAGTGAAATCTACATGCCCTGGAGTATCAATAATATTGATTTGTTTTCCTTTCCAGAAACAAGTTGTAGCAGCAGAAGTAATAGTAATACCTCTTTCTTGTTCTTGTTCCATCCAGTCCATAGTTCCTTCCCCATCATGAGTTTCACCAATTTTGTGAATTTTACCAGTATAAAATAATACTCTTTCAGTAAAAGTTGTTTTACCAGCATCAATATGGGCAATAATCCCTATATTTCTAATATTATTTAATGATACTTTTTTATCAGCCATATGTTTTATTTTTTTAAAATTAAATATTATAATAAAGTATTCTAACATATACTTTTTTATGTCAGGATTTTATACAATATTTATCTTATGTCAAATAAAAAATCTTATGATAAGATAGCTGTCTTATCTTTGAGAAACAGTATCTGCTAAGTTCATAATTGGTTGCATTATTGCTAAGGCAATAAATCAAACAACTATAGCTAAAAACACTATAATAAAAGGCTCTAGTAGCTTATTTAAAACTCTTATTGTATTATCAACTTGTTCATCATAAAAATCTGCTACTTTTACAATTGTTTTATCAAGATTTGCTGTTTCTTCTCATACTTCAATCATTTGAACCATCATATATGGAAACAAAGGACTTCACTCTAAAGATTCATGTATTTTAATACCAGATTTAACATCTTTTGCTAAAAATAGTATTTTTTGTCTGTAAACTTCATTATCTACTACTTCTGAAACAATTTTTAAAGATTCTACTATAGAGACTCAGCTTGATATTAAATTTGCAAATACTCTTGAGAATTTTGATAAAATAATTTTTTGTATAACATCTCACATTATTGGAATTTTAAATAAAAACTTATCAAATAAATACTTTCAAGATGGTGTTTTTTTCCAAATAGAGATTCAAACATATAATGCAATAAAAAATCAAATAATTAAATACCAATAAGATGATGTAAAATCAGAAATAGCAATAAGTACTTGAGTACTTGCTGGCAAGTTTGATTTATCTTCAAATATCTCAAGTAATTTAGGAACAACTACTACCATCATAACCATGATAACTCATATAACTACAACCATAATAAATGCAGGATACATAAGTGCTCATTTCAACTTACCATTTATAGATTCTATTTTTTCAATTTGATCAGATAAATCAATTAAAACAGCTCACAGTCTTCATGTTTTTTCTCCTGAACTAATAATTCACACTTCTGCCTCTCAAAAAGAACCTGGATACTCATCCAAACATTGTGATAGTTTTTTTCAAGATTTTAATTTTGAAATAAAATCTATTAAAATATTTTTTAGTACTAAATTTTTTTCTTGTTTTTCAAGTATGGAAATAGATCTTACTAATCAAATTCATGCATTAACCATTGTAGACAATAGTCTATAAAAAACTAACTTATCTTTAGTTTTTAGTTTTTGCATAGAAACAAGATAATTATCTATCTTATTTAATAATGTTAGCTTATTTTCCATAAGTATTATTTTTAATTATTATTCTCAAGCTTTTACTACTCTATAGATTTCCTCAAGAGAGGTTTCTCAATTTAATACCTTTAAAATTCAGTCTTGTTCTAGAGAAATCATTCAATCTTTTATTGCTTGCCTATTTATATTAAATGCAGAGTTTCAGTTTAAAAGCATATCTTTAACTCAAGGAGTTATTTCAAGTACTTCATATATTCAGATTCTTCCTTTGTAACCTGAATTATCACATTTTTCACATCCTCATGGTCAATAAAATACAGGATTTTTTAATTTATCTCACAGTCTTCTTGATAACTCTTTTTTTGATGTTTTTGCTATTGATTTTTTTATATTTAAAAGCATTTCATTTCATAGCTCTCTTAATCTTAACTTCTTTTTACAAGAACACAATTTTTTAACTAATCTTTGAGCTATAATTATATTAAATGAAGCTGGTATCAAAAATGGCTTTATTCACATATTTATCACCCTAGTTATTGTTTCTGCTGCTGAATTTGTATGTATTGTAGACAATACTAAATGACCTGTAAGAGATGCCTCAATTGCAATATCAACTGTTTCCTTATCTCTTATTTCTCATACCATTATAATATCTGGATCTTGCCTAAGAGCTGTTCTTAATCAAAATGCAAAAGTATATCCTATATCTGGTTTTACTTGAGATTGACTAACTCAATCAACTTGATTCTCTACTGGATCTTCTAGAGTCATTATATTAACATCTGGTTTATTAAGCATAACAAGTGCTGAATATAGTGTTGTAGATTTTCAAGAACCTGTAGGTCCTGAAGTAAGAATAATACCATTTGGTAATTCAATAGCTTTTCTTATTAAATCTAAATTTTGTCATTCTATTCACAATTCTTCAAATTTTGGAATTTCTTTAGATTTATCAACAATTCTCATAACTATTTTTTCTCAATGAACAGTTGGAAGAGTAGATACCCTAAGGTCAAGTGATTTTTCTAAAATAGTTTTTGAGATTCTACCATCTTGAGGTTTTCTTGCTTCATCAATTTTTAAATCAGCAAGTATTTTAAATCTGGCAACAATTCATCCATGAAGAAAATTTTGGTATTCCAAAATTTCTTTAAGGTCTCAATCAACTCTATATCTAAGTCTTACATAAGAATTAAGTGGTTCAATATGTATATCAGAAGCCCCTTCTAAAACTGCTCACAAAACTATATAATCACATATTTTTTGAACATCATCTCAAGAGTATACAAGTTCTTTCAGATTATTTATAATTTCTGTATAATTCATTTTTTACTTATATTTTATATATCTATAATTATTAAAAAATTTTCTAAATAAATTATTTTTCTATACCTAAAGATTTTATAATACTATCCATTTCTCTGTTTAAATTTATAAAAATTTGTTTATATTTTAGTGCTTGCTTATATACACTATTTATTTTTTCTTCTCTTGATTCTTTTCTAAGATTTAACATATCTTTCTTTAAATCTTGGTTGTTTAAGTACCTAAACATATTAGTTACTTTGTTATTATAAAAAGTATTTTTGTTTAAAAGAGTATTAGATTTTAGTATCCTAACTTTATTAAAAATATTATTATAATTATATATTCTTAATTCATATTTAGGTTTTCATGTTATTTTATCTTTTATAGTATTTCAATCTTTATCAAAAAGTGTTCTTTTATTTCTATCTCAAATAATTTGATTAATTTTAATTTTTATATCTTCACTTGAAATAACATTAATATAAAATTCTATTTTAAGTTTAATATTTATTATATCATTTATTTGTTTTGTATTATAAATAAACTCTATTAAAGTTTTATCTCATACTCCTCTAGCTCTATAAGAAGAATCTATATGGTCATCTAATTTTAAATAAGTAACCATAGCTAATTGAGATTTAGCTCATACTTTATCTGAAAAAGTAAAGCCATCACTGTTTATATTCTTAATTCTTCAAGTATTTTGTATATACTCTAAAAATTTTAATATAGAAAGTTTAGTTCAGTTTATATTTAACTCTAATGGAATATAATATATATTACTAGTACTAGTAAAGTATAAATTTTTTACTGGTAAAATATTTTTTATTCCTATTGAGCTATTTGTTTTTAGATTGTATTTTTTTAAAATATTTTCTATATGATTTATAAATTTCAAATTGGTTAATCATTTATCTCAATCAATTTCTATAAAATCTGAATACAAAGGTAACACTTTATCTATATTTTCAATTTTTGAATTAAATTCTTTACTATTTAAAGATTCTAATTTTTCATTTAAATTTTTTTCTAAAAAATTAAAAAAATTTCAACTATATTGAAAATCATTAAAATTTTCTCTATAAATAAACTGATTATAAGTGTTTTCATCTATACTTTTACTTATTTTTTTATAAAAATTATTATTTAATAACTCTTTAAGGTTTTTATATTCAGATAAAGAATGTTCTATCTCTAGAGCTCTAAATCTTTCAAAATTAAATCACTTACTTTTTAGTTCATTATTAATAGTATTTTTTTGTACTAGTATTTTTTTATTTTGTTCTATTTCTAAAACATTTGGATATATATATGTTATTGAAATATATATAAGACCTATAAAAAACACAAAACCTAGTAAAAATCAAATAATTATAGAATTTTTTTCTCTTTTTTTCA
>CAZPIB010000009.1:8199-12556 GCA_964586815.1 uncultured Candidatus Peribacteria bacterium
CATATTTTTTAATTAAGTACTAAATTAGATTTAATATATTTTATTTTAAGTCTAAAATCTGTTTTATAAATATAATTTCCTTCTCAAAAATAAGGAATTCTATTAAAAGTTTTTTGTTCTTCCATTAAAGAAAAAGTATCATTTTTATCTATAAAATTTAAAAAACTACTAGCTAAGCTTATTGATGTTCCTTCAATTCTATCTACTGATTTTTCTCACTTTAATCAAGGAATTCCTGTGTGCCAGGCTGTAGAAAAAGTACTACATCTAGCCTCTAAGATATCATTATGAATATTTATTTTATTACAAGTCATTTTTTGTTTTTCAATACCTCTAAATTGATTTTTTAACTTATCAAACTCATTCAAAATATTAATTGGATTATTTTTATTTTTTGACTTATTTATAATAAATAAAGCCTTTTGAGAATTTTGTATATTTTCTATTTCATAAGATTTAGTTATTATTGGAATAATTTTTAGTAAATATTTCTTTTCTAGCTCCTTATTTTTTTTATTAATATTGTTAAGTGATATAGTTAAAGAAGAACAAGTACTTCAAGATTGGTAATCAAATCAATTAAGAATTGTACAAAATGGAGCTAAGTAATCTTTTTGTTCAAAAAAAGTAGATTCAGTTTTTTGAACAAAAATATATGATAAAACAATAATAATAATGAAAAATAATAAAAAATTTAAAGTTCTCATAAAACTACTTATTTTAGATATAAAATAAATAGGATCTTTTTTTATGTTTATTTTTTCAATTTCTTGTCTTGTTTCATCATCAACATCAAATTCATCAAAAATATTTGATGTATTTAGTTTTTCATTCTCTTCTGAGTTATTTTTACCTTTTTCTAGCATAAAATATTATTTAAATAATTATTAAACATATACTATCATACAAAAATAAAAAAAACAAAAAACAAAACTTTACTTTATTATTTTTTGTTTTTTTACTATTTTGTGATTTATTTATTTAAAACTTTTAGTAGTCATTTAGAAGATCATTTTTTTATATTTATATCTTCTGGAAATGCTTCAAGCAAAGCATCTCACCAAGAAGTATTTATAATTCTATTATCAAGAAAAACAACTATTCAAGAATCACTATTTGTCCTAATAAGTCTACCAAATCATTGTTTTAATTTAATAATAGCTTTTGGTATAGAGTATTGCTTAAAGCTATCTTTAAAAAGATTACTCCTTGCTTGAAAAATAGGATCAGTTGGTACCATAAATGGAATTTTATGAATAATTAAATATTTTAATTCATCTCAAACTAAATCAATTCACTCCCAAAAAGTATCTGTTCAAAGCAGAATAGAGTTTTTATGATTTTGTTTATAGAATCATAAAAGTTTATTTTTTCCTCATCATACTCATTGGGCATAAGTATTAATTCCCTGTTTTTTTAAGTCTAATCCTATATTATTATAGGTTTGTTTAATTAAATAAAGTGCTGTAAACAATACTAAAGTTTGTCATTTTACTATTAAACTAAATTCTTTTATAAACTCTCCAACTTCTGAAATATTATTTTTTATATTTCATAAATCAGTTGGTAAATATAATAAAGCTTGTTTTTTGTAATTAAAATCACTATTTAATTTAAAAAAATCAAATTTTTCTAAATTAAGTAGCTTAGTAATATATCTAAACTCATTATTGATAGATAGAGTTGCACTTGTTAAAATACAAGAATCTAATTTTTTCCAAAGTTTTTCTTCTAAAAATTCTCACACATTAAGTAAGCTATACTCTATATATAATCATTTATAATTTGAGAAATTAATTGTTCTTATATATTTACTATCTCCATTTTTATCAAAAATTTTGTCTACTATGTCTACAATTGATTCTAGCTTAGAAATATCTCTAGATATTTCTAAGTATAGGTCATCAGGTGTTATTTTTAAAGTATCTAAAATTAAAATAAAATTAGTTTTTATAGTATTTCATAAATTATCTATATCAAAACCATCCTTATTATTTTCATAAAAATCTTTTACTATTAAAGCATTTTTATAATTAGAATTTGAATTTACCTTATAATTTAAATATTCTTGCAAAGAATCAAAAATAACTTGAAGATTAAAAATTAAGCTATCAGTATTTTTTTCAAAGTCAGGAATTTTAAATTTATTTTTTTTTGAAATTAAGTTAATATTATTAAATAACTTTTCTAAATCTTTTAAACTAAAAGATTTTTTTAAAGAATTAGTTACAACATCTTCCAAATTATGAGCCTCATCAAGTATAAGATTTTTTATATTTCATAAAATTAAATTATCTCAAGCTATATCTTGAAATAGTATTGAATTATTAACTATTACAATATTTGAATTTTTTGCTTTTTTTCTAGCAATAATTGAGGGTTCTTTTTTTTCATAAATATTTTTCTTTGAAAAAATCAAAGGGTCATCAGCATTTATTTCATTAACAAAATAAAATTCTTCTCAATAATAATCAAGCTCATCAAGCTCAAAAGATTTTGTTTCTTCTAACCAAAAAATAACTTTTAATATAAAGCTAGATTGTGTAAGAGAGAAATATTCTGTTTCGTTTAAAAATCTCATAAAAGTGAATAGTCCAAAATAATTTTTTTTTCACTTTAATTTAGAGTAACTAAAGTTTTGTTTTAGATTATCTTTTAAAAACTTTAAGTCTTTATAAAAAATTTGATCTTGTAAGGCTTTTGTTGTTGTTGAGATAAAAACTTGTTCTCAACTTTTGATTGAGTATAAGATACCAGGAGTAAGATATGCAAAAGTTTTTCAAAGTCCTGTAGGAGCTTCAATTAAACTTAAATTATTTTTATCTAGACAAGTGTCTACTATGTCTAACATAGTTTCTTGATTTTCCCTTAAATCAATGCTTTTTAATGTAGACAATACTTTTTTTGACTTTTCTTTTTTTAAATCTTTGTCTATAAAAATATTTTCTTTTTTCTGATAACTAGGACACTTTTTAATAATATATTTAATAAAAATAGAATTATCTATTAATGATATATCTTTAGATACAAAATTCTCTATTATATATTTAAATCATTTATCATTTGTTTTTGAAAAAACATACTTTAAATGTTCTTTTTTTTGATTACTTAACTTATCTATTTTTTTTATTAAAATTTCAAATAATTTAACAGTAGCTATAATATCATTTAAAGCTCTATGAGCTCCCTCAAAATTAATATTAAAAGATATAGCTAAGCTTTCCAAACTAAGAGATTTCTCATTAAAACAAAGAAAATTTGCCAAATTAAAAGTATCTAGTAATGTATTATTATTTAGATTAATTCATGATTTTTCTAAAAAAGAAATATCAAATCAAATATTATGACCCAAAATAGGTAATTCTCATATAAAGTCTATGATTTTATCTTTTATTTCATCAATAAAAGGAGACATTAAAATATCATCTCCAGAGATAGAAGTAATATTTGTAATCAAGATTGGAATTTCCACTCAAGGATTTATAAGACTGCTAAAACTATCAATTACCTCAAAAGTTTTTGAATCAACTTTTATGATGGCAATTTCTATAATTTGATCATAATTTGAATCAAGTCCTGTAGTTTCTAAATCTAATGCAATAAACATATAAAAAAGTAATTAAAATTTATATTGAAATAAAAAATATTTAATCTATAATAAGAATAAATAAATATAAAACAAAAAAATATGCTTAATAAAATTAACATTATCTGAATAAAAAAAATTCTAATAGCATTTTTTGTACTATTATTAGTATTGGTAAATATAGATTTTACTTATTCTTTTTCTAATCAAAATAAGACTCATACTATTAATCTATTAATAAAGCATACAGATTCTAGAATAAGTATTATAGAAAAAGTACTAAAAAAATATGATATAGAAAAAAGTAAAGAAATTAAAGAAAAAATAAAAGAATTAAGAGAAATTAGAAATTTATTAATACAAATCAATAGAACTTGAAAACATAAAAAACATATAAAAAATATAGTAGAGAAATTAAGAATAAATAATGATTTTTTTAGATATTATATAAAAGAAAAAATAAAAAATAAAAGATTAGAAGTAAGACAATACTCTATAATTTATTCAAAAAGAATAGATCCAGTATTAAATAAAATAGATACTATAGTTATAAATATAGCTTCAACATTTATACAAAAAAATAAAATAAGCAGCAAAGATAAACAAATTATAAATCTCCTTTATCAAATAAAACAAAAAACAGATAATCTTAAAAAATTAAACCAAAATAATTTTAATACAAGAAAAGAGTTACAAAATTATATAATAAATACATTTAACCAAATTATTCTTAATTTCAAACAAATAAAAAATATTGTAAGAAATTAAAAA